>NZ_JBITCS010000011.1:0-221320 GCF_044453445.1 Streptomyces sp. NPDC051684
CGACGCTCCGCGTCGCCTCCCTCCTCCGCCTTGCGATCGCACGCACCAGGCCCCGCTCCCTGATCCGGCCTGATCCAAACGACAAGCCCTAGCACAGGCACGCCCCCACCCACCCCCACCCCTACCACTTTCGGGTCAGCTTCCCCGGTCCGGCGGACGCGCCACCAGGCAATGGGCAAGCTGATGCATCACGTACGCCCGCAAAACCCGCACCCCGCACCCCCGCAAGCCCGCACCCGTAAAGGACCCACATGCGCAGCACGCCGCCCCTCGCCGGTGGTACCCAAGGCCCCGACGCCCTGCGGCCGTTGCTCGCCACCGTCCTCGACGCCCTGCACAAGGGCGCCGCCCACCGCGGCGGCCCCCTCCCGGCCGGCGGCCCCGAAGCCGTCACGGCGCAACTCCACCACGACGTAGGGGAGTTGCTGCCCACCCACGGCACGGGCCCCGAAGAGGCGCTGCGCACCCTCGTCACCGCCCTCGCGGAAGGCGCCGCGGACCCCGCGGACCCGCTGTGCGCAGCTCACTTGCACTGCCCGCCGCTCGCCGTCGCCACCGCGGCCGACCTCGCCGCGAGCGCGCTCAACCCCTCGATGGACTCCTGGGACCAGGCCCCCGCCGCCTCCGCCCTCGAAGCCCTCGTCACCACCACCCTCGCCCACGAGATCTACGGCACGTACCCCGCCACCTCCCTCGCCCCCACGACAACCGCCACCCCCAACACCGCCCACACGCCACCCACGCCCCCCACTCCCGACGCCCTCATCACCACCGGCGGCACCGAAGCCAACCAACTCGCCGTCCTCCTCGCCCGGGAAGCCGCAGAGGCCGCCGCCCCCGGCGAACCCGTCCACCTCCTCGTCGGGGCCAACGCCCACCACAGCCTCACCCGCGCCGCCTGGCTCCTCGGGCTGCCCGAACCGGTCGTCGTGCCCGCCCCCGCCGGCACCCTCGACCCCGCCGCCCTCGACGAAGCGCTCACCGAACTCCCCGGCCCTAAACTCGTCGCCGCCACCGCCGGCACCACCGACGCCGGACTCATCGACCCGCTCCCCGAGATCGCCGACCTCTGCGAACGGCACGGCGCCCGCCTCCACATCGACGCCGCCTACGGCGGAGGCGCCCTCTTCAGCCCCCGCGAAGCCCCCAAACTGCACGGCCTCGCCCGCGCCCACACCGTCGCCCTCGACCTGCACAAACTGGGCTGGCAACCCGTCGCCGCCGGCATCCTCGCCGTCCGCGACACCACCGAGACCACCGCCCTCACCCACCAGGCCGACTACCTCAACGCCGACGACGACACCGAAGCCGGCCTCCCCGACCTCCTCGGCCGCTCCCTGCGCACCACCCGCCGCCCCGACGTCCTCAAAACGGCCGTCACCTTCAAAGCCCTCGGCCGCACCGGACTCGCCGCCCTCGTCGACCACGTCACCGCCCTCGCCCACCACCTGGCGCGACTCATCGACGCCCACCCGCACTTCGAGCTCTACGACACCCCCACCCTCACCACCGTCCTGTTCAGGCCCACCGGCGCCACCGACGACACCATCGCCGCGATCCGCCGCGCCCTGCTCGCCGAAGGCCGCGCCGTCCTCGGCCGCGCCCCCATGGACGGAAAGCTCCACCTCAAAGCCACCCTGCTCAACCCGCACGCCACCCCCGAAGACCTCACCGCCCTCCTGGAACTGGTGGAAGGACACACCCCCCGATGACAGCCGCACCCACCGGGCCCACCCCCAAGCCCACCGCACCGCCCACCGAGGAGCCCCGCGACCTCGTCGGCATCGGCATCGGCCCCTTCAACCTCTCCCTCGCCGCCCTCGCCCACCCCCTCACCGAACTCGACACCGCCTTCTACGAACAACGCCCCGACTTCCACTGGCACCCCGGCCTCCTCATCGAAGGCGCCACCCTCCAAGTCCCCTTCCTCGCTGATCTGGTGACCCTCGCCGATCCCACCAGCCACTGGACCTTCCTCAACTACCTCAAGACCCGCGAACGCCTCTTCCCCTTCTACTTCGCCGAGCGCTTCCACATCCAGCGCGCCGAATACGACGCCTACTGCCGCTGGGCCAGCGAAAACCTCCCCGGCCTGCACTTCTCCCACCAGGTCGACGCCGTCCGCTGGAACACCGAACGCGCTCTCTTCGAAGTCGACTTCACTCAACTCGACGCCGAAGGCGAAGCCGAAGCCCTCGGCCGTACGTACACGAAGAACGTCGCCATCGGCGTCGGCACCGCCCCGTACGTCCCGGAACCCCTCAAACCCCTCGCCGACGCACCCACCGTGCCCGTCGTCCACTCGGCCGACTACCTCACCCATCGCGAACGCCTGCTCGCCGCCGACCACATCACCGTCATCGGCAGCGGCCAGTCCGGCGCCGAAATCTTCCTCGACCTGCTCCGCGCCCGCCCCGCAGGCCATGAAAAGATCACCTGGCTCGCCCGCAGCGAAGCCTTCGCCCCCATGGAGTACAGCAAACTCGGCCTCGAACACTTCACCCCCGACTACAGCCACTACTTCCACCACCTCCCCGAAGCCGAGCGCGACCGCCTCGTCCCCGCACAGTGGCAACTTCACAAAGGCATCGACGCCGACACCATCGCCGCCATCCACGAAGAGCTCTACCAGCGCACCCTGGGCGGCGGCTGGCCCGACGCCACCCTCACCCCCGGCGTCAGTATCCGCACCGCAGGCCGCGTCGCCGGCACCAAGGTCGAACTCCACCTCGAACACCGCCAACAAGGCACCCGCTCCCGCCTCACCACCGACGCCGTCGTCCTCGCCACCGGCTACAAGGAACGCCCCCTCAGCGGCATGCTCACCGGACTCGACCCCTACCTGCGCCGCGACCAGTCCGAACGCCCCCGCATCGACGACCACTTCCGCCTCGTCCTCGACGACCGGGTCCAAGGCTCCGTCTACGTACAGAACGCCGAACGCCACACCCACGGCGTCGGCGCCCCCGACCTCGGACTCGCCGCCTGGCGCAGCGCCACCATCCTCAACTCGCTGACCGGCAAGGACCCCTACCCGCAGCCCCGACGCACCGCCTTCACCACCTTCGGCCTCACCGGACACGAAAACCGCGCCCCCCTGCCCGGACAACAGACAGGAGAACGCGGCACCATGGTCAAACTCCAGGACTGACGGCCCGACCGCCTACCGGCTCACGACGAGAACACCGGTGTCCCGTCCCGCGTCAACTGCCAGTCCACCGACGCGAAATCGGCCGGGTCGAGGACGCCCTTCGCCGTCACCCACTCCGCGATCCGCGTCCGGATCTCCGTCGACTCCGACCACAGCTCCTTCGCCGACGCCACATGCGGGAACGCGCCACCACCGTTCGCCCGATAGTTGTTCACCGCGAACACGAACTGCGCCGCGTCATCCAGATCCTTCCCCTCGAACTTCAGGTTCTTGATCCGCGAACCAGCCGCCTGCGCGATGTCGATGTCGTACGACAACCCCGACACATAGTCGTAGTTGTAGTCCGGCCGATTGCCGGCATTCGTCAGCTTGTCCACATCGACATCCGCACCCGCCGCCGTCCGCACGAAATACTCCGCCGAGTACTCCAGGTACGCCCGCATCTGCGCACCCGACATCGCCTTCGCCACCAGCGTGTTGTCGTACACATACAAGCTCGACAGATCGCGGATCGTCACATCACCCGCAGGAATCTCCGACGTGCGCGAGAACGGCGACGCCTGCGACAGCACCGGAAGCGACGCGTACTCCGTGCCCTCCAACGCCTTCGCCACCACATCCGACTGCACCTTGTTGATCAAATCGATGATCGGCGCATCCTTGTACCGGGCGTCCACCGTCGTCAGCGTCTGCTTCGCCGTCCCCACGACCTGATTGACATACGCCACCACCGTCTCGTGCTGCTCCCTCAGCAGCTTCGAGATCTCCGGATCGTCCGCCACCGCATTCGTGTTCCGCAGCGACGCCTTCACCGACTCGACCGTCCAACGCCCCTTGTCCCAGACGAGATCGAAGTCGAACAACGCCAACCGTTCGGCGAAACACAGCGGTTCGGACAGGGCGACCGTCCTCCCCGTCTTCTCGTTCGTCACCAGCTGCTGCGCGATCTCGACATGCGCGTGCCCCACCAGGATCGCGTCGACCCCCGGAACCTGCTTCGCGACATTCGCCGCCGCGTTCTCCACATACGGCACCTGATCCCCGTACGAGGACTGCCCCGACGCCCCCGAATGCGCCGACACGATCACCACGTCCGCGCCCATCGACCGCAGCTTCGGCACCCACTTCGCCGCCTGCTCCTCAAGGCCAGGGAACTTCAACACACCCTGCACATAAGCCTTGTCCCAGATCGCGATCCCCGGATTCGTCAGCCCCAGGACCGCCACCTTCACGTCCTTGCCGTGCGGAGTACGCAGCCGCTTCATGAAGTACGGGGGAAACGCCGGCCTCTCCGTCTTCGCGTCCACCGCATTCGCGCCCAGCAGTGGAAACTCGCACTGCGACTCGAACTTCCGCAGCGTCTCGATGCCGTAGTTGAACTCGTGATTGCCCAGCGCCACCGCGTCGTACCCGATCGCGTTCATCGCCCGCGCCATCGGATGCACCGGACCACCGGCCGCCGTGATCGGATCGACCTTCGCGTAGTAGTACGTCAACGGGGTCCCCTGAATCGTGTCCCCCGCGTCGATGAGCAGCGTGTTCCCCCGGCCCTTCTCCGCACGCACCTGATCCACCAGCGTCGAGACGCGCGCCAGTCCCTGCGCGTTGCCCGCCGAGTCCGAGTAGTCCGCGTTCTTGAAGTAGTCCCAGTTGAAGACGTGACCGTGCAGATCCGTCGTCCCCATCACCGTGAACGCGTACCGCTTCTTCGGCTTCTTCGGCTTCGGCCCCGCCGCGGAAGCGGGCGCGGCCACCGCACCCGTCAGGGCCACCCCGGCACCGGACGCGGCCGAACTGGCGAGAAAGGATCTACGGTCCAACGACATCGACGTCTCCTCGTCTACGTGTACGCCATGGCGACGCGCGTAGATTCTTGCTCACCAACCCCAACTCGCAACAGCCTCACAAGGTTTCGTTTCGATGATGACAAGGTGGGCGCATGGCCAACGACCACCACCACACCGCCACCCCCGAAGCCCCGCGCATCGCCGTCCGCGGCGAAGCCCACATCGAAGCCGAACCCGAAATCGCCCGCATCGGCATCACCGTCGCCGCCCGCGGCACCGACCGCCGCACCGCCCTCGAAGACCTCACCCGCCGCAACACCCACGTACTCGACCTCATCAAGGGCTACGGCGACGCCATCGACAAAACCGCCACCGGCGCCCTCTCCATCACCCCCGAACTCACCAAACGTGGCCGCGGCGAACGCATCCGCACCTACCACGGCCGCGTCCACATCACCGCCGACCTCACCGACTTCACCGCACTCGGCGAACTCACCACCCGCCTCGCCGACCTCGACCTCACCAGCGTCGACGGGCCCTGGTGGTCCCTGCGCCCCACCTCACCCGTCCACGCCCAGGCCAGGCAGCAAGCCGTCCGCGAAGCCGTCCAGCGCGCCCGCGAATACGCCGAAGCCCTCGGCACCACCCTCGCCGCACTCATCGAAATCGCCGACATCGGCGCCGACGACACCTTCCAGCCCGGTGCCACGCCCCGCGCCATGATGCGCACGGCCGCCTACGGAGCCGAAGCCGCGGAACCCGCCCCCGCACTCGACCTCGAACCCCAACGCCAGCGCGTACGAGCCCAGGTCAACGCCCGCTTTACGATGCACCCACCGACACTCTGAGCCGTTCTGCCGCTCATCAGAGCGCAATGTCGCCCACATTCAAACCTTGTCAATAGCCCTTCACGTAAAGGTTGTTGAGTAGTCATGACCGGCCAATTCTCTACCCGCCGGTAAGGTCTAGGCTCGAAACATGCGCCGAGCAAAGATCGTCTGCACCCTGGGCCCCGCCACCGACTCGTACGAGCAGATCAAGGCACTCGTCGAAGCCGGAATGGACGTAGCCCGCTTCAACCTCAGCCACGGCACCTACGCCGAACACGAGGAGCGCTACCAGCGCGTGCGAAAGGCCTCCGACGAGACCGGCCGCAGCGTCGGAATCCTCGCCGACCTTCAAGGCCCGAAGATCCGACTCGGCCGATTCAGCGAAGGACCCGTACTACTCGAACGCGGCGACGAGTTCACCATCACCGTCGAAAACGGCATCCAGGGCGACCGCCAAACCTGCGGCACCACCTACGACGGCCTCGCCGAAGACGTCACCACCGGCGAACGCATCCTCGTCGACGACGGCAAAGTCACCCTCGAAGTCACCGGAGTCGACGGACCCCGCGTCCGCACCCGCGTCATCGAAGGCGGCATGGTCTCCGACCACAAGGGCCTCAACCTCCCCGGCGTCGCCGTCTCCGTCCCCGCCCTCAGCGACAAGGACGAAGCCGACCTCCGCTGGGCCCTGCGCACCGGCGCCGACATCATCGCCCTCTCCTTCGTCCGCAGCGGCCGCGACATCGAAGACGTCCACCGCATCATGCGCGAAAAGGGCCGGCACCTCCCCGTCATCGCCAAGGTCGAAAAGCCCCAGGCTGTCGACAACATCGAAGACATCGTCGCCGCGTTCGACGGCATCATGGTCGCCCGCGGCGACCTCGGCGTCGAAATGCCCCTCGAACAAGTCCCGATCGTCCAAAAGCGCGCGATCAAGCTGGCGAAGCGCAATGCGAAGCCCGTCATCGTCGCGACCCAAATGCTCGACTCGATGATCGACAACTCCCGCCCCACGAGGGCGGAGGCGAGCGATGTGGCGAACGCCGTCATCGACGGTACGGACGCCGTCATGCTTTCCGGTGAAACCAGCGTCGGCAAATACGCCATCGAAACGGTCAAGGTCATGGGCCGCATCGTCGAAGCGGCCGAAGAGGACATCCTCGCCAAGGGCCTCCCGCCCCTGACCGAGCGCAACAAGCCCCGCACCCAGGGCGGAGCGGTCGCCCGCGCGGCGGCTGAAATGGGCGACTTCCTCGGCGCGAAGTTCCTGGTGGCCTTCACGCAGTCCGGCGACACGGTCCGCCGCCTCTCCCGCTACCGCTCGCCGATCCCCCTCCTCGCCTTCACGCCGGAGGCGGCGACGCGCTCGCAGCTCAACCTCACGTGGGGCGTGGAGACGTTCCTCGGCCCGCACGTCGACTCCACCGACGCGATGGTCGCCCAGGTCGACGAACAACTCCTGAAGATCGGACGCTGCAAGAAGGGCGACGTAGTCGTCATCACGGCTGGTTCCCCTCCGGGGGTGGCCGGCTCCACGAACCTGGTCCGCATCCACCACATCGGCGAGGACGACAGCCCGAAGTAGGCGGTGGCGGTCAGTACTTGGGGCCGATGTGGGCGTCCATCAGGGCGACGTCCGGCTTGCGGGCGACCGAGATGTTGTACGGGTTCCCGTGCCGGGTGCAGTGCGTCCACGTGACGCCGAGCCGGTCAAGGGTGTCGGTGAACAGCTGCCGGATGCAGTCCGACTTGTTGGTGAAGAAGTACCGGGGGTACTCATAGCGCTTGCGCTCACCACCGACGAGCCGGGTCGTCCAGTTCGTGATCCGACACCCGTCGGAGTGGATGAGCCCCCGGACGAACTCCCACGGGTGGGCGTCGACGATCTCCTGTTGCCAGGGGGCGAGGACGATCTTGCGATCGTGCTTCTTGCCGGGGCCGTGCTGGGGGAAGAGGCACGGGAGGTGCTTCGAGTAGACCTTCACGTTGTGGCAGCCGGCCCGCCGTACGCGGCACACGCCATTGTCCGGGAAGACGGCTTGCATCGCGCGTTCCGTCTCGTTGGTGATGCCGGGCCAGGCGTCGGCGCAGGTGATCATCAGGTTGGGGACGCGGTGCCCCGAGTAGCGGCTGATGTGGCCGTCGCCCAGGTACTGGCCGAGCAGGTACGAGTACGCGGCTGCGTCCAGGGGGCGGCCGTCGCAGCGCGGGCAGGCCGGATCGTGCGAGCCGGGGCACTCGCCCCGTTTCGCTCGGTCCATGTGGAGCCAGTACGAGACCGTGCCGAGGGGGACGTCGAGGCTGCGTGCGACGTCCGCGTTCTTGGCGCCGCCTCGGAGGAGCGTGAGTGCGCGTTGCCGGGTCTCCAGCGAATGCATGATCATTCATTGACCTTGCATGACTATGCGGCGATGTGATGCAAAAAAGCGGATGTTCACGAGAACGTGAACATCCGCTTCCTTGGAGTGTGCCGGGTGCGGGATTCGAACCCGCACGCCCTTTCGGACAGATGCGTTTGAGGCATCGGCGTCTGCCATTCCGCCAACCCGGCTGGTCAACCCGAGAGGAGTGTACCGGGTAACCGGACGTCCTCGCAGCTAGGTAGGCTCTAGGGGCAGCCCCTAGCCTGCCCGAACAAGGAGCGCCCACGTGACCGCCCCCGAGACGCCCGAGCCCGTAGACGCAGTCGACGACGACAAGTCGCACGTCCCGCCGCTGACGACCCGCGTCGTCATCGCCGAGGACGAGGCCCTGATCCGCCTCGACCTCAAAGAGATGCTCGAGGAAGAGGGCTACTCCGTCGTGGGCGAGGCCGGCGACGGCGAGCAGGCCGTCGAGCTGGCCCGCGAGCACAAGCCCGACCTGGTGATCCTCGACGTGAAGATGCCGAAGATGGACGGCATCAGCGCGGCGGAGAAGATCGCCGGTGAGTCGATCGCCCCGGTTCTGATGCTGACCGCGTTCTCGCAGCGCGACCTCGTCGAGCGTGCGCGCGATGCCGGTGCGATGGCGTACCTCGTGAAGCCGTTCAGCAAGAGCGATGTCGTCCCGGCGATCGAGATGGCCGTGTCCCGCTTCACGGAGCTGAAGACGCTGGAGAGTGAGGTCGCGGACCTTACGCAGCGTCTGGAGACGCGGAAGCTGGTGGACCGGGCGAAGTCGGTGCTTCAGACGGAGTACGGGCTGACGGAGCCGGCGGCGTTCCGTTGGATTCAGAAGACGTCGATGGATCGTCGGCTTTCGATGCAGCAGGTTGCCGAGGCGGTCATTCAGGACGCCGAGGAGAAGAAGGCGTCGAAGGGCTGAGGCCCGGCTCAGCTTGCCAATGTGGCCCGTGTCCCTTTCGAGGGGCACGGGCCACATTCGCGTAAGGCCATCAGTCCTCGCCGAGGTACGCCTTGCGTACGGATTCGTCGTGGAGCAGGTCCTCTCCGGTGCCGGAGAGGACGATGGAGCCGACTTCCATGACGTGGCCCTGGTCGGCGAGCGACAGTGCCGCCTGGGCGTTCTGTTCGACGAGCAGGATGGTCGTGCCCTGGGCCTTGAGCTCGTTGATGGTCGCCATGATCTTCTGCATCATGATCGGGGAGAGGCCCATGGAGGGCTCGTCCAGCATCAGGAGCTTGGGCTGGGACATCAACGCCCGTCCCATGGCGAGCATTTGCTGCTCGCCGCCGGAGAGTGTTCCCGCTGCCTGCTTCCTTCGTTCGCCCAGGATGGGGAAGAGTTCGTAGGCCCGTTGCATGTCCTTGTCGATGGCGGCCTGGTCCTTGCGGAGGAACGCTCCGAGTTGGAGGTTCTCCATGATGGTCAGGCGGGGAAAGATGCGGCGGCCTTCGGGGGAGTGGGCCAACCCCATGGCGACGATCTTGTGTGCGGGGACGGTGGCGAGTGGCTGTCCGGCGAAGCTGATCTTGCCGCCCGAAGGTTTCAGCAGCCCCGACAGCGTGCGCAGGGTGGTCGTCTTGCCCGCACCGTTGGTGCCGATGAGGGTGACGACCTGGCCTTCCTCCACGCTGAAGGAGATTCCCTTGACGGCTTCGATCTTGCCGTACGCGACCTTGAGGTCTTCGACCTCGAGCAGTGCGGTCACTGGTCGTTTCCTTCCCCGCCGGCCTGGGCCTCCGCGGCCTGGACTTCTTCGATCGCGGTGTCTTCGGGGGCGCCTTCGAAGGGGGTGCCGAGGTAGGCGGCGATGACGCGTTCGTCGCCCTGGACGACCTCGCTGGTGCCCTCGACCAGCTTCTCGCCCTGGACCAGTACGGCGACGCGGTCGCAGAGGTTGAAGATGAAACGCATGTCGTGCTCGATGACGAGGACGGCGATGCCCTTGTCGCGGATGGCGACGACCAACTCTTCGGTGGCGCGGGTCTCTTGGGGGTTCATGCCTGCTGTGGGCTCGTCGAGGAGCAGCAGTCCGGGTTCACTCGCCAAGGCCCTCGCGATTTCCAGCTTGCGCTGTTCTCCGTAGGGGAGGTTGCGGGCCAGGTGGTCGCGTTTGTGGGCGAGGCCGATGAACTCGAGGAGTTCCATGGCGCGTTCTTCGCTGCCGCGTTCGGCCTTCTTGAAGCCGGGGCCGCGCAGGAGGGCGGACCAGAGGCCTTCCTTGGTGCGGGTGTGGCGGCCGACGAGGACGTTTTCGAGCACGGTCATGTTGGCGAAGAGGCGGATGTTCTGGAAGGTGCGGGCGACGCCTGCCTGGGTGACGAGGTGGGGTTGGGGTGGGAGGACGCTGCCTTGGTAGGAGACCTGGCCTTCGGTGGGGACGTAGAGGCCGGTGAGGCAGTTGAAGAAGGTGGTTTTTCCGGCGCCGTTGGGGCCGATGAGGCCGACGATCTCGCCTTGGTCGACGTGGAGGTCGACGTTGCGTACGGCGGTGAGGCCGCCGAAGCGCATGGTGACGCCGCTTGCCTGGAGCACTGTGGCCGTGTTGGTCATCGTGTTCACGCTCCTGCCTTGGTGGATGCCGTGGTGGCGGTGCCGGGCAGGCTCGTTTGTTCGGGGATGTCGAGTTGGCCGGTGTCGTGGAATTCGAGTTGCTTGCGGCGGTCGGCGACGAGGCCTTCGGGGCGGAAGCGCATGAGGAGGATCAGTGCGATACCGAAGAGGAGGAGTTGGTAGTCGCCGATGAATTGGAGTTTGGCGGGGATGAGGTAGAGCAGGGCCGCGCCGATGAGGGGGCCGCTGACGGTTCCCATGCCGCCGAGGATGACGGCCGCGAGCAGGAACGCGGAGTTGGGTGGTGCGTTCTCGACGAATTTGTACTGGTCGGGGGTGACCGAGTACTGGACGTGGGCCTGTACCGAGCCGGCCATGCCTGCCAGTGCTGCTCCCAGCGCGAAGGCGAGGAGTTTGAGGCGGAAGGCGTTGATGCCCATGGCGCGGGCGGCTGTCTCGTCTTCGCGGATGGCGACCCAGGCGCGGCCGATGCGGCTGGCGCCGGCGCGGCGGAAGACGGTCACGACGATGATCGTGAAGAAGAGCATCAACAGGTAGTAGTTGGCGAAGCGGCCGAGGTCGACGCCGAGGACGGTGTGGGTTTCGCCGAGGTCGAAGCCGAAGATTTTGAGGTCGGGGATGTTGGGGATGCCGTTGGGCCCGTTGGTGACGTCGGGTCCCGAGTCGCCGTCGAGGTTGTTCATGGTGATGCGGAAGATCTCGCCGAAGCCGAGGGTGACGATGGCGAGGTAGTCGCCTCGGAGGCGGAGGGTGGGTGCGCCGATGGCGACGCCGAAGACGAGGGAGGCGGCGGCGCCGGTGAGTACGGCTGCCCAGAAGGGGAAGTGGACGCCGATGGTGGAGTCGGGGCTGCCGGAGACGAGGGCCGCGGCGTAGGCGCCGACGCCGAGGAAGGCGACGTAGCCGAGGTCGAGGAGTCCTGCGAGGCCGACGACGACGTTGAGGCCGAGGGCGACGGTGGCGAAGACGAGGATGTTGGCGGCGACGTTGGTGTAGGTGTCGTTGGACTGGGTGAAGGGGAAGGCTGCCGCGGCGACGAAGGCGGCGGTGAGGCTGATGTTGCGGTGTTTGTTGGTGAGGCCGGTGATGCGGCTGAGGAGGCCGGATTTGGAGAGGGCGGCGGCTCCGAAGCCGACGATGATCAGGTAGCCGATGAAGAGTTCGCCGTATTCGGTGTCGATGCCGTACGTGAAGACGTAGAGGGCGAGGCCGAAGGCGACGGCGATGAGGAGGATTTCGGCCCAGGCGGGGAGGGTGCTGGTGCTGGGGCGTGCGGGTGGGGCTTTGAGGGCGGCCCGGAAGCGGGTCCAGGGGTTGGTGGCTTCGGGGTCGGGGGTGTCGGCGGGCAGGCCGAGGGCGAGGAGGGTGGTGGCGAGGGCGGCGAGGCCGGCGATCCAGGCTCCGGGTTCGAGGTTGGCGGTGCCGCCGAGTTTCGCGGAGATGGCGCCCATGGTGAAGCCGGTGGTGCAGAGGGTGCCGAGGGCGAAGAGGAGGGTGGGTGCGGTGGTGCTGGCGGGGGTGAGCCATTGCAGGCCGCGGGTGCCGAGTCCGGAGAGGGCCAGGAGCAGGGTGAACAGGGCGCCGGCGAGGGTGAGGACCTGGAGTCCGCCGGGGTAGCCGGTGACGGTGAGGTCGCCGGGGAATTCGTCGGTCCAGGTCCAGGCGAGGAAGGTGCTGGCGAGGGTGAGGAGGGCGGCTGCGGCGGTGCCGTAGCGGGCGGCCTTCTCGGGGAGCGGGAGGGCGGCGGTCTTCATGGCGGGTGTGGTGGTTGTCGTCATGGTGATCACGCCCTGTCCGCGACGCGTTCGCCGAGTAGGCCCTGGGGGCGCAGGAGGAGAACGAGGATGAGGACGACGAAGGCCCAGACGTCCTTCCAGGCTCCGCCGCCGAGGAGTTCCATGCCGGGGATGTCCTGGATGTAGGCGGTGGCGAGGGCTTCGGCGAGGCCGAGGGCGAGGCCGCCGATCATGGCGCCGTAGATGTTGCCGATGCCGCCGAGTACGGCGGCGGTGAAGGCTTTGAGTCCGGCGATGAAGCCCATTTTGAAGCCGACTTGGCCGTATTTGAGGCCGTAGGCCATGGCGGCGACTGCGGCGAAGGCGCCGCCGATGGCGAAGGCGGTGACGACGATGCGGTCGGTGTTGATGCCCATGAGCTTGGCGGTGTCGGGGTCTTGGGAGGTGGCTTGCATGGCGCGGCCGGTGCGGGTTTTGGCGACGAAGAAGGCGAGGGCGGCCATGCAGATGGGGGCGGCGGTGATGAGGAAGATGTCGCCGCGTTGCAGGTTGAAGGCGCCGAGGTCGATGGGGCCGCCTTCGAACTGGGGGAAGGTGCGGTCGGCCTTGGCGTCGGGGTAGAAGGCCCAGACGGCTTGCTGGAGGGCGATGGAGAGGCCGATGGCGGTGATGAGGGGTGCGAGGCGTGGGGCGTTTCTGAGGGGTCGGTAGGCGAAACGTTCCGCGCCGACGGCTATGAGGACTGAGCAGGTGATGCCCATCAGGAGCATGAGGGGCAGGGCGAGGGCGAGTGAGGTGCCGCCGGGGAGCCAGAGCCACATGGTGAGGGCGCCGAAGCCGCCGATCATGTAGATCTCGCCGTGGGCGAAGTTGATGAGCTGGATGATGCCGTAGACCATGGTGTAGCCGACGGCTATGAGGCCGTACAGGGCTCCGAGGATCAGGCCGTTGACCAGCTGTTGCGGCAGATCGTGCACCGCTGGGCCTCCGTTGGTGTGGTGTCAAGTACGGGTGCGCGGGGGGCTGTTGTGGGCCCCCCCGCGCTCGGTGCGGTATTGGGGGAGTGGCCGGGGTGCCGGGCGCTCCCCGCGTGTTACTGCGCTTCCAGCTCGCCGGTCTTGACCGGGGTGTGCTTGCCGCCCTTGACCTGGTAGACGGTCAGGGTGCGGTTGGTGGTGTCGCCGTACTTGTCGAAGCCGACGTTGCCGGTGACGCCGTTGAAGGAGACCTTCTGGGTGGCTTCGGTGATCTTCTTGCGGGCTTCCTTGGGGTCGCTGGGAAGCTTGCCGTCGTTGTCGGACATGACCTGCTTGACGGCTTGGACGATGACCCAGGCGGCGTCGTAGGAGAGGGCGCCGTAGGTCTCGTAGGGCTCCTTGTACCCGGCGGCCTTGTAGTCGGCGATGAACTTCTTTGCGGTGTCGAGCTTCTCGGGCGGGGCTCCGACGGAGGTGGCGAAGTCGCCCTCGGCGGCCTTGCCGGCGAGCTTGGTGTAGTCGGCGCTCTGCAGGGCGTCGCCGCCGACGACGGGGATCTTGGCTCCGGCGTCCTTGATCTGCTTGGAGAGCGGGGCGCCTGCCGGGTATTCGCCGCCGTAGTAGACGAAGTCGGCCTTGGAGTTCTTGATCTTTGTGGCGATGGCGCCGAAGTCGCGGTCGTCGGGGTTGATGTGGTCGGTGGCGACGACCTTGCCGCCGAGCTTGGTGAATTCCTGGCGGAAGGTGCGGGCGAGGCCCGCTCCGTAGGTCTTCTTGTCGTCGACGGAGTAGACGGTCTTCAGCTTCAGGGTGTTGTACGCGTACTGGGCGGCGTACGGGCCCTGGAGGGCGTCGGTGGTGGCGGTGCGGAAGTACGTGTCGAACTGGCGGGACTTCGCGGTCGCGTACTTGGCGCCCTGGGTGAGTTCGGGGGCGGTGTTCGCGGGCGAGACCTGGACGAGGTTCGCGGAGGCGAAGGTCTTCTGCATCGACTGGGCGACGCTGGAGTTCAGGGGGCCCACGACGCCGAGGACGTCGTCCTGGCCGACGAGCTTGGTGGCGTTCTGGCCGCCGGTGGAGGGGTTGGCGACGTCGTCGAGGGGCTGGGTCTTGAAGGTGACCCCGTTGACCTCGTTGTTCTTGTTGGCCATCTTCGCGGCCAGGTCGACGGAGTTCTTGATGCCGATGCCGATGGCCGAGAGGTCGCCGCTGAGCGGGGCGTCGACGCCGATGACCACGGTGGTCTTCTTGCCGCCCTCGGACTTGTTGTCGTCGTCGCGCGAGCCGCAGGCGGTCAGCGTGAGTGCTCCGGTGGTGAGCACGGAAGTGAGTATGAGCAAAGAACGGTGTCGCACGATCATTCCTCTCCCTGGCGCGGTCCCCTGGTCCAGGGGCCGTGTGTCTCGCCGGGCCGTACGGAGTGGTACAGGGGCCGTGCAAGTGGAGCGCCCGGCGGCGCGGTGACTGGCCGTGACTATAAGCGCAGGTGACGGGGTGGAGCGTGGGTGCGGAAGAGGCTGTGACGTTCTTGTTATGCCGGGGTGTGCCGGTTGGCCGCGACGGATCAAGATCACCTCAAGTCCCGCAGTGGAACGGGGTGTTCTCAAGATCGACTCGCTTGCGTACGCCCCGTGTGCGTCGACAGGGCTGCGCGGTGCGACGTTCGCATTGCTTCGTTGCGGCAGAGGTAACCGAGTGTTACCGCTGTGTGAGTTCGGCCCGGGGCTTCGCGCAGCGTGCGCGCAGCAGGGTGAGCAGGTCGTGCGGGTAGCGGTCGACGAAGATGAAGCTGTGCAGTTCCCTGGCCCGCCGGTTGGTCAGGGTGAGGTCCAGGTAGGTCATGTCGAGGGCGCGGGGCAGGGCGGGGCAGTCGCGTACGGCGATCCGTACGGTGAGGGTGCGGCGCGATCCTGCGGTCGCCCTGAACGGTGGGCCGGGTGTGGCGGAGAGCGTCAATCTCGGGTCGCCGGGCCTTATGTGACTGATCGTCACTGGCCCTCCGTGGTCGACGTGCACGGTGAACCGGAAGGTCTCGTCGTGGGCCCCTTCGTACGTCAGGTGGGTGACCTGGGCGGGCCAGGGGTCGAGTGGTGCGGGGGTTGATCGTTCGGGGCGGGACAGGAGGAGCATGCCCGCGACGGCGGCGGCCGCGACGATGGCGGCGATGAGGAGGCGGCGTCTGCGTGGGAGCAGTGCGGTCCAACGGTCGTGCATGCGTGGGGAGTCGGTGCCGACGATGTCGGCGGGGTGCGGCGTGCGGGGGTGGCTGTCGGCCGCCGGTTCGTGCGGCTCGACGGGTCCGATGCCGGTCATGCTCGACGGTAGGGCGGAGGGTGCGGTTCCGCCAATGTCGGCGCGGAGTGGAGGAGTTGCGGGTGCGGGCGTCGATTGCGCCGCGCGGTGTGCGAGTTGGTGAGGCCCTCTGGCCGGGTGGGGCGCGGCGCGGTGGAATACCTCACGTCACCTCCCGTCCCGTGAGTGAACTCCCCGAACGCGCCCTTGGAGGCACGATGGCGAGATCCACCGGTAAGAGATGCTTCGGCCTGGCCCTGGTGTGTGCGCTGGTGGCGGCGACAGTCGCTCCGTCCGCGTCCGCCGTGCAACCCTCCGCCGACCGGGCGGAGTTGAGGATCGAGGATCGTGAGACGCAGCCCGTCTTCTCGCGTGCGGACGCCGTGCTGCAGAAGGTCGACGTGCAGACGGCGGTCGACAGCGACGGTGACGGGAAGCGCGACACCGTGCGCATGCGGATCCTGCGGCCCAAGGAGACGGAGTCGGCGGGCCTGAAGGTCGCCACGATCGTCGAGGCCAGCCCGTACTGGGCGGGTGGCAACGATGTCCCGAACCATGTCGTCGACCTGGACGAGGACGGACTTCCGGAGGCGGGCAAGACGTTCCAACAGGCGGCGGGGCAGGCTGGGTTGACGGGTCCTGCCGTGGCGTACGGCGGGTACTACGACAACTACTTCCTGCCGCGCGGCTATGCCGTGGCCGAGGTCGACAGTCTCGGTACGGGCGACTCCACGGGCTGTCCGACCTCGGGCGGCCGCAACGAGACGCTCGGCGCGAAGGCCGCGATCGACTGGTTGAGCGGCCGCGCCAAGGGCTGGGACACCAACGGTAATCCGGTCCGCGCCGACTGGTCGACCGGTGACTCGGCGATGATGGGCATCTCCTACAACGGGACGCTGCCAACGGCCGTCGCCAGTACGGGAGTCGAGGGCCTGAAGGCGATCGTGCCGATCTCCGGGATCTCCTCCTGGTACGACTACTACCGCGCGAACGGCGGCGTCGTCGCGCCCGGCACGTTCCAGGGCGAGGACACCGATGTGCTCGCCCGGTATGTGTACTCGCGGGCCGACCGGGAGATCTGCAAGCCGGTGCTCGACGCGCTGGAGAGTGATCAGGACCGGGTGACGGGCGACTGGTCGCCGTACTGGCAGGAGCGCGACTACCTGAAGGACGCCGGCCGGATCAAGGCGGCGACGTTCGTCGTGCACGGCCTCAACGACTGGAACGTGAAGACGAAGAACGCGGGCCAGTTGTGGGAGGCGCTGAAGAAGAACCATGTGCCGCGCAAGCTGTGGCTGCACCAGGCCGGGCACGCCAATCCGATGCCGCTGCGCATGGAGGAGTGGCTGAGCCAGGTCCACCACTGGTTCGACCACTATCTGTACGGCATCGACAACGGCGTCACGAAGGAACCTCAAGTCGACGTCGAGCAGGCCGACTTCGGCTGGAAGCGGCAGAGCGACTGGCCGGCGCCCGGCACCCGCTCGACGACGCTGCGGATGCGCGCCGACGGGGCGCTGGGGAGCAAGGCCGGGCCCAAGCGCGTGCAGTCGCTGACCGACGCGGGCCGCACGGTCGCCGCGGAGAAGCTCGTGACGTCACCGGACGCGGCGAATCCGAACCGGCTCGCGTACACGACGAGGGCGCTGGACAAGGACGTCCGGCTCAACGGTGTGCCGAAGGTCGATGTGCGGGCCTCGCTGGCCGGTACGTCGCCGTACGTGACGGCGCTGCTCGTCGACTACGGCCGTGACACCCGCGCCACATCGGGCACGGTCACCGACACCTCGCAGCAGGTCTGCTACGGCGAGGGCGTGCCGGGGCTCGTCGGCGAGACGGGCTGCGCGTACCGCACGAAGCACCGCACCGAGACCGCCGACTACAAGATCGTGACGCGGGGCTGGCTGGACGCCCGCAACCGGACGTCGTACGAGCGCCAGTCCAAGGTCGTCGAGGGCCGTGAGTACCGGCTGCGCTGGGACATGCAGCCCGAGGACTACGTCTTCAAGGCCGGGCACCGGCTCGGCGTCGTCCTGATCTCCACCGACTACGACTACACGCTGCGCTACCCGGCGGGCACGAGGATGACGGTGCGCGCCGGGGACAGCTCGGTGACGCTGCCGCTGGCGCCCATCGGAAAGGGGTAGACGCCGGGGCGTCCGCTACGCGGTGGGCGCGTCAGGGACTTCCTTGAGCATGCAGGTCAGGCGGGCCGAGCAGACCCGCCTGTCCTGCTCGTCGGTGATCACGATCTCGTACGTGGCTGTGGAGCGGCCGCGGTGCAGGGGCGTCGCGACGCCGGTGACGAGGCCGGAGCGGGCGCTGCGGTGGTGCGTGCAGTTCAGGTCGACGCCGACGGCGATCTTGCCGCTGCCGCCGTGCAGCATCGCGCCGACGGAGCCGAGGGTCTCGGCGAGGACGGCGGAGGCGCCGCCGTGCAGCAGCCCGTAGGGCTGGGTGTTGCCCTCGACGGGCATGGTGCCGACGACGCGCTCGGCCGAGGCCTCCTTGACGTCGATACCCATGCGCGTGCCGAGGTGTCCTGCGGAGAACAGGGCGACGAGGTCGATGCCGAGTGCGGCGTACTCGTCGATGACCTCTTGCGGGAACTGCGTGTGGTTCTGCTCGCCCATGGCGCCCGGCTCCGTTCGTCGTGCAGTGCTTGAGTCGTCTACGTGGCTGATACCTGGCTGAGCAAACGCTCAGTCGGTCCTGGATTGTTCCAGGCGGACCACGACGGACTTGCTGGCGGGTGTGTTGCTGGTGTCCGCGGTGGCGTCAAGCGGCACCAGGACGTTCGTCTCCGGGTAGTAGGCGGCCGCGCAGCCGCGGGCCGTCGGGTAGTGCACGACGCGGAAGCCGGGCGCGCGCCGCTCGACGCCGTCGCGCCACTCGCTGACGAGGTCCACGTAGGAGCCCTCGGCGAGGTCGAGGTCCTTGGCGTCGTCGGCGTTGACGAGGACGACGCGGCGGCCGTTCCTGATGCCGCGGTAGCGGTCGTCGAGGCCGTAGATCGTGGTGTTGTACTGGTCGTGCGAGCGCAGCGTCTGAAGGAGCAGGCGGCCCTCGGGCACGCGCGGGTACTCGACGGGCGCGGCCGTGAAGTTGGCCTTGCCGGTGGTGGTGGGGAAGCGGCGCTCGTCGCGCGGGGCGTGCGGGAGCGCGAAACCCGACGGGTCCGCCACGCGCGCGTTGAAGTCCTCGAAGCCGGGGATCACGTGCCCGATGCGGTCGCGGATCGTCGCGTAGTCCTTCTCGAACTCCTCCCACGGCGTGAGCGATTCGGCGCCCAGCACGCGGCGGGCGAGGCGGGCGACGATGGCCGGCTCCGACAGCAGGTGGCGGCTCGCCGGGTCCAGACGGCCGCGGGATGCGTGCACCATGCCCATGGAGTCCTCGACGGTCACGAACTGCTCTGTGTTCTTCCCGTTCGGGCCGACCTGGAGGTCGCGCTCGGTGCGGCCGAGGGTGGGCAGGATCAGCGCGCGGGCGCCGGTGACGGTGTGCGAGCGGTTCAGCTTCGTGGAGACGTGCACGGTGAGGCGGGCGCGGCGCATCGCCGACTCGGTGACCTCCGTGTCGGGGGAGGCCGAGACGAAGTTGCCGCCCATGGCGAAGAAGACCTTCGCCTGCCCGTCGCGCAGGGCGCGAATCGCGCGCACCACGTCGAAGCCGTGCTCGCGCGGCGGGGCGAAGCCGAACTCCTTCTCCAGGGCGTCGAGGAACGCGGGGGCGGGGCGCTCGAAGATGCCCATGGTGCGGTCGCCCTGCACGTTGGAGTGGCCGCGCACCGGGCACACGCCCGCGCCCGGGCGGCCGATGTTGCCGCGCAGCAGCAGGAAGTTGACCACTTCGCGGATCGTCGGCACGGAGTGCTTGTGCTGGGTGAGGCCCATGGCCCAGCACACGACGGTGCGCTTGGAGGCGAGGACCAGCTCCAGGGTGCGCTCGATGTCGGCGCGGGACAGGCCGGTCGCGGCGAGCGTCTCTTCCCAGTCGGCGGCGCGGGCGGCCTTCGCGAACTCCTCGTAGCCGTGCGTGTGCTCGGCGATGAAGGCGTCGTCGGTGGCGCCTTGCGTGCCCAGGATCAGCTTGTTGAGGAGGCGGAAGAGGGCCTGGTCGCCGCCGAGGCGGATCTGCAGGAACAGATCGTTGAGCGCCGCGCCTTTGGTGAGGCCCTTGGGGGTCTGCGGGTTCTTGAACTTCTCCAGGCCCGCCTCGGGCAGCGGATTGATGGAGATGATCTTCGCGCCGCCGGCCTTCGCCTTCTCCAGGGCGGAAAGCATGCGCGGATGGTTCGTGCCAGGGTTCTGCCCGGCGACGATGATCAGGTCCGACTTGTAGAGGTCCTCCAGGAGGACGCTGCCCTTGCCGATGCCGATCGTCTCGGTCAGCGCGGAGCCGGACGACTCGTGGCACATGTTCGAACAGTCGGGCAGATTGTTCGTGCCGAACTCGCGGGCGAACAATTGGTAGAGGAACGCCGCCTCGTTGCTGGTGCGCCCGGACGTGTAGAAGACGGCCTCGTCGGGCGATTCGAGGGCTTCGAGGTCCTCGGCGATCAGGTCGAAGGCGCGCTCCCAGGTCACCGGCTCGTAGTGCGAGGCGCCCTCCGCCAGATACATGGGGTGGGTGAGGCGGCCCTGCTGGCCCAGCCAGTACCCGGAGCGTGTCGAAAGGTCCGTGACGGGGTGGGCGGCGAAGAACTCCGGCGTCACCCGGCGCAGCGTGGCCTCCTCGGCGACCGCCTTCGCCCCGTTCTCACAGAACTCCGCCGCGTGCCGGTGCTCCGGCTCCGGCCAGGCGCAGCCGGGGCAGTCGAAGCCGTCCTTCTGGTTGACGCGAAGCAGCGTCAGCGCGGTCCGCTTCACGCCCATCTGCTCGCGGGCCATCTTGAGCGAGTGCTTGACGGCGGGGAGCCCGGCGGCATGGTGCTGCGGCGCCGCGACCTGCGGCGCGTCCTGTACCGGGTCGGATGCGGGCGGCTTGCTTGCCATGGGTCGGCTCCCCTTTGAGCGGTCCTGCAGTGCTGCTGCGCGTCCTGCCGAGCAGTGCTGTGAGCTACGTCTCCGATCTTCGCACGGGGGTCCGACAACGCCCGCTCCGGCCGGAGGTGGGCCGCGCTGTCAGTGGGGCGTGGCAGGATCGTGGGCGTGGCAGAGAAAGCAGCAGCGAACACGCCAAAGACGACGCAGAAGACGGTGGATCCGGTGGCGAAGGCAGCAGACGGCAGCTCGGGTGGGCGTCCCCGCCTGATGCTCATGGACGGGCACTCGCTGGCGTACCGGGCGTTCTTCGCACTGCCCGCGGAGAACTTCACGACGGCGACGGGCCAGCCGACGAACGCGATCTACGGTTTCGCGTCGATGCTGGCGAACACGCTGCGCGACGAGGAGCCGACGCACTTCGCGGTGGCGTTCGACGTGTCCCGCAAGACGTGGCGCTCCGAGGAGTTCACCGAGTACAAGGCGAACCGGTCGAAGACCCCGGACGAGTTCAAGGGGCAGGTCGAGCTGATCGGCGAGCTGCTCGACGCGATGCACACGCCGCGCTTCGCGGTCGACGGCTTCGAGGCCGACGACGTGATCGCCACGCTCGCCACGCAGGCTGAGGCCGCCGGCTTCGAGGTCCTCATCGTCACCGGCGACCGGGACTCGTTCCAGCTGGTCTCCGAGAACGTGACGGTGCTGTACCCCACCAAGGGCGTCTCCGAGCTGACCCGCTTCACGCCGGAGAAGGTCGAGGAGAAGTACGGGCTCACCCCCGCCCAGTACCCGGACTTCGCGGCGCTGCGCGGCGACCCCTCGGACAACCTGCCGGGCATCCCCGGGGTCGGCGAGAAGACGGCCGCGAAGTGGATCAACCAGTTCGGTTCGTTCGCGGAGCTGGTCGAGCGCGCCGAGGAGGTCAAGGGCAAGGCGGGGCAGAACTTCCGGGACCACATCGAGGCCGTGAAGCTGAACCGGCGCCTGACCGAGATGGTGCGCGACGTCGAGCTGCCGAAGACGGTCACCGAACTGGGCCGCGAGGCGTACGACCGGACGGCGATCGCGATGATCCTGGACACGCTGGAGATCCGTAACCCGTCGCTGCGCGAGCGCCTGTTCGCCGTCGACCCGGGCGCCGAGGAGGCCGAGGAGACCCCGGCCGAGCCGGGCGTCGAGCTCGACGGGACGGTCCTCGCGACGGGTGAGGTCGCGCCGTGGCTGGCCGAGCACAGCAAGGCGGTCCTCGGCATGGCGACCGTCGACACCTGGACGCTGGGCACCGGCTCGGTCACCGAGATCGCGCTGGCCGCAGCCGGGGGAGAGGCCGCCTGGTTCGACCCGTCGACGCTGGACGAGGCCGACGAGAAGGCCTTCGCCGCCTGGCTCGCCGACGCGAAGAAGCCGAAGGTGCTGCACAACGCCAAGAGCGTGATGCGGGTCTTCGCCGAGCACGGCTGGAGCGTCGAGGGCATCACCATGGACACGGCGCTCGCCGCGTACCTGGTCAAGCCGGGCCGCCGCTCCTTCGCGCTCGACGCGCTGTCCCTGGAGTACCTGGGCCGCGAGCTCGCCCCGGCCGGCGCGGCCGACGGTCAGCTCGCGTTCGGTACGGACGAGGACGACCAGGCCGAGGCCGACGCGCTCATGGTGCAGGCCCGCGCGATCCTCGACCTCGGCGAGGCGTTCGGCACGCGCCTCAAGGAGGTCAACGCGGCGGAGCTGCTCACCGACATCGAGCTGCCCACGTCCACGCTCCTCGCGCGCCTGGAGCGGCACGGCATCGCGGCCGACCGCGCCCACCTGGAGTCGATGGAGCAGATGTTCGCGGGCGCCGTCCAGCAGGCGGTGAAGGAGGCGCACGACGCGGTGGGCCACGAGTTCAACCTCGGCTCCCCGAAGCAGCTCCAGGCCGTCTTCTTCGAGGAGCTCGACCTCCCGAAGACGAAGAAGACCAAGACCGGGTACACGACGGACGCCGACGCGCTCGCCTGGCTGGCCACGCAGACCGACCACGAACTCCCCGTGATCATGCTGCGCCACCGTGAGCAGGCCAAGCTCCGCGTCACCGTCGAGGGCCTGATCAAGACGATCGCGGCGGACGGCCGCATCCACACCACGTTCAACCAGACGGTCGCCGCGACCGGCCGCCTGTCGTCCACGGACCCGAACCTGCAGAACATCCCGGTCCGCACCGACGAGGGCCGCGCGATCCGCCGCGGCTTCGTCGTCGGTGAGGGCTACGAGTCGCTGATGACGGCCGACTACAGCCAGATCGAACTGCGCGTCATGGCGCACCTCTCGGAGGACGAGGGCCTCCTGGAGGCGTTCAACTCCGGCGAGGACCTGCACACCACGGTGGCCTCCCAGGTCTTCGGCGTGGGGCGGGACGCGGTCGACGCCGAGATGCGCCGCAAGATCAAGGCGATGTCGTACGGGCTCGCGTACGGCCTGTCCGCCTTCGGCCTCTCCGGCCAGCTGGGCATCGACCCGGGCGAGGCGCGCGGCCTGATGGACACGTACTTCGAGCGGTTCGGCGGCGTCCGCGACTACCTGCGGCGGGCGGTCGACGAGGCGCGCGCCACCGGGTACACGGAGACGATGCTGGGGCGCCGCCGCTACCTGCCCGACCTGAACTCGGACAACCGGCAGCGCCGCGAGATGGCCGAGCGGATGGCTCTCAACGCGCCGATTCAGGGCACCGCCGCCGACATCGTGAAGATCGCGATGCTGAACGTCGACAAGGCGCTCACGGAGGCGAAGCTCAAGTCCCGGATGCTGCTCCAGGTGCACGACGAAGTCGTGCTGGAGATCGCTCCCGGGGAGGCCGCGGCGGCGGAGGAGCTGGTGCGGCGGGAGATGGCCGGAGCGGTTGCGCTCCGCGCGCCGTTGGATGTGTCGGTGGGGCTGGGGGCGGACTGGGAGTCCGCGGCCCACTAGGGCCTGGTCGGTCGGGTGTGGGTCGTGTCGTCGCGGCCCGCACCGGGCCTACGTCGCGGGGCTCTGCCCCGGACCCCGCGCCTCAATCGCCGGCGGGGCTTGAATTGGCGAGGACCGAGGGGTGCGTGAGTGGGTCACCAGTGCGTACAGCACCACCCCGACCCCCACGCCCGCTCCCGCCCCGAAGCACAGGGCCGGGATGATTTCCCACGGCTGCCACGTGAGGCCGGCCCCGTTCACGTACGACAGCCAGCGCGTCACCCGCAGGGCGCCCGCGGCGCAGGCGCAGCCCGCGATCAGGGTCCACGCGAGCCACCGCTCCCCGGTGGCCGGTGCCGGTGCGGGTTCCGCGCTCCGTACCGCCCACCACGCGTACGCGGCCAGCACCGCGAGTGCCGCGGCCGAACCCGCGTACTGGGCGTACCAGTACAGCGGGGAGCCCGCGAACGTCTCGCCGAGGACCGGGAAGAGCCGCACGCCCCAGCGGTCCGGGTGCGTGAAGGCGTCCCACACGACGTGCGTCGTGGCGCCGATCGCCGCCGACACGTACCACCACAGCGGCCACCACCGCGTCCGCGCCCGAGGCCGGAGCACCGCCGCCAGGCGCCCCCGCGCCCGCACCGGTACGAGCCCGAGGAGCGGCTCCCGGATCAGCCGCCACAGGGCCACCACCACGAGCGCGAGCGCCACGTCCACGGTGAAGACGCCCGCGAACGAGTGCGTGAACGCGCCGAATTCCATGGCACCCGGCGCCACCCCCGCCGCGTAGTACGTGAGATCGGGCGCGAACGACCCGGCGACGAGCAGCGCGGGCACCAGCGGCCCCCGGCCCGCACCGTCACGCCGTACGAAGGGCAGCACGGCCGCGGCATGGCTGATGGTGAACGGCACGTGTCCCCCTGTTATCCGTGGCGTGCGAGCGTGGAATCGTACGGCATCCGTAGCGGCGCAATCGTTCAATACCGGGCGCGAACGGGTGTCTGTGCGGCGGAAGTTGTCGTAGGGTCGGCGGGATCCGCGCGCTGGGGAGCGTCGCGGGTCGTTACAGGCGACAAAGGGGAGGGCTCGCGGCATGGCGGCGGTATTCGGCAGGCGACTGCGCAGGGGAGCCATGACGGCCGCGGTCGCCGCCGCGGCGGTGGCGGCCCTGTCCGCGTCCCAGGCCCCCGGAGTGACCACCCCGCACGGGGACAGCGGCAATTCCGCGGCGGACCGCTCCGACGACACGCCACCGGACTCGGCGTCGGGCCCCGACTACTACACGGACCTGCCGCCGCTGGACAGCCCCACCACCGCGCCCGGCAAGGGCGGGAAGGGCGGCGGCGACGGCTCCGGCATACCCGCGACCGTCCTCGACGCGTACAAGAAGGCAGCCGCCGAGATAGGCACCACGAAGCCCGGCTGCAACATCGACTGGCAACTGCTCGCCGCGATCGGCAAGGTCGAGTCGGGCCAGGCCAACGGCGGCGACGTCGACAAGGACGGCAACACCCTCCACGCGATCACCGGCCCGCCCCTGGACGGCAACGGCTTCGCGAAGATCACCGACACCGACGGCGGCTCCTACGACGGCGACACGGTCCACGACCGGGCCGTGGGCCCCATGCAGTTCATCCCCTCCACCTGGGAATGGGCGGGCCGCGACGGCAACGGCGACGGCAAGAAGGACCCGAACAACGTCTACGACGCCGCCCTCGCCGCGGGCCACTACCTGTGCCGCGCCGACCGCGATCTGTCGAACGCCTCGGACCTCAACAAGGCGATCCTCAGCTACAACAACTCCTCGGACTACCTCGCCAAGGTCCTGGCCTGGCTGGAGCACTACCGCAAGCACTCGCACTCCGTCCCCGACGGCACCGGTGTGCTGCCCAAGCACCCGAGCAGCGGCGGCACGGGCGGCGGCGCGAGTCCGTCGCCGACCCCCACCGGGCGCGACTCCGGCCGCCCGTCGCACTCGCCGGACACGAAGAACCCGTCCAAGCCGCCGTCCGGCGGCGGTTCGACGACCCCCGGCGGAGGCACCGGCGGCGGTTCGACCACTCCCGGCGGAAACACGGGCGGCGGCTCGGAGAGCCCCGGCGGGACCACACCGCCGCCCACCACCAGCCCCACCCAGTCCGTCACCAAGCTCGCCGACGCGGGCACCGGCGGCCTCAGCGCCATGGCCGGCGACACCTTCGCCGCCAAGGTCGTGGTGAAGGCCAAGAACGCGGCGGGCTCCGGCGTCGGCTCCGTGAAGATCCGTTTCAGCATCGTCGGTGACACCGACTCCACGTTCTCCGGCGGCGCCACCAGTGCCACCGTCACCACGAGCGGCTCCGGCACGGCCACCGCCCCGGCCCTCAAGGCGGGCGAGAAGACCGGCTCGTTCAAGGTCCGCGCCACCGTCGTCGGCCGCTCCGTGGCCCTCGACTACCAGGCGAAGGTCACCGCACGGGCCGCCGACAAGCTGACCCGCGTCGGCGAGGACCCGCTGACCTGCGAGGCGGGCGGCACCTTCGCCAAGGCCGTCGAACTGGCGGCCACGTACAAGGGGGCCGCCGCCGACAAGGTCGCCGCGACCGCGACCCTCATCACGTCCAAGGACGACGCGACCGAGGCGGCCAAGGGCCCCTACTTCAAGGACGCGGACGGCAAGAAGATCCGCACCCTCAAGGGCCTGGAGACCGGCGCCGACGGGCACGTCACGCTGCCCGAGCTGTACGCGGACGACACCACCGGCACGTTCCTGGTGCGCGTCACCACGACGGGCGGCGCGACGCTCGACGTCGAACTGAAGGTGACCGCGCCGCCCGCCTCGTAACGCCCGCCGCACGGCCCTGCGTTGAGCCCCCGACCCCACACGGTCGGGGGCTCAACTACGTCCCGTACAACGTGTTCTCATTCCCGCTCCGCGTTGCTACGGTGCACCGACCCCGAGGCCTGACGCCTCATCAGATTCCGTGTGCCGCAAGGCTGCAGGGAGGTCGGACATGCGCGCTCTCGTCGCCGCGGCGATCGGTCTCGCCGCGGCGCTCGCCCTGGTCCTCACCATGACCGCGGTCGGTGCCCCGCCGGGCGAGACATCCCCGAAACCGCTGCTGCACTCCGTGCCCAAACACCCGTAGAAGCCCGTGCCACGCCCGTAGCTGAGGAGGGCCGCCGCGATGCGCCGCAAGGCCAGCCTGATCCTGCTCGCCTTCGCCGTGTTCTTCACGGCGATGTCCCCGCTGATGCGCTGGTACGCGTTCCCGCGCCTCGCGAAGATCCCGCCGAGCCAGTACCAGACCATGGTCCTGGAGGCGAAGAACGCGACCCTCGTCGACTACGGGACCATGAAGGAGAAGAAGGTCCCCAAACTCAGCATCGTGCAGACCCTCAAGGGCAACGTCGAGGCGTCGAACAAGGTGGAGGAGAGCGCCGGACGCGACGTCGTCGTCTGGGACGGCCTCACCTACGTGGTGGGACCCGACGGCAAGATGGTCTCCCAGATCCCCGAGCGCTACATCTTCGACGCCCACAGCTCCGCGCCCGTGCACGCCAAGGGCGAGTCCGTCGACGGCGACCCGGTCAAGCGCGAGGGCATCGAGTTCAAGTGGCCGTTCCTGACGGAGAAGCGGGACTACGAGTACTTCGACGCGCGCGCCCGCGTCACCCGCCCCATCCACTACAAGGGCACCCAGAAGTTCCACGGCCTGAACGTCTACTACTTCGAGCAGACCATCCCCTGGACGCAGGTCCCCTTCCCGAAGAAGCTCCCCGTCAAGGGCATCACCCCGGAGTCCGTCGCCAAGACCGGCACCAAGATGTACTACACGACGGTCCGAAAGTTCTGGGTCGACCCGACGACCGGCGCGCCCGTCTACGGCGAGGAGATCCACAAGGAGCAGATGCGCGGCGGCACGCTCCTGGCCAGTGATCCCGACAAGAAGATCACCGCGTTCTCCGGACACGTCAAGATGCGCCCCGACTTCATCGAGTCGACGGTCGACCTGGTCAAGTCGCAGCGCGTCCTGGTCCTGCTGCTCACCTCGTACCTGCCGTGGGGCTTCCTGATCCTCGGCGCGCTGCTGCTCGCGCTCTCGCTGTGGCTGGAGGCGCGCAGCCGGCGGCCCGGAGAGCCGGAGGAGACACCGGCGGTCGAGCCGGAGCCCGACCCGGTCAGCGTCTGAGGCGTGCGTTCGTGTGCCGCGTGGGCTCGGCCGTCGCCGGGTCCTCGGGCCACGGGTGCTTCGGGTACCGGCCGCGCAGATCGGCCCGTACGGAGCGGTAGCCGTCGCCCCAGAACGAGGGGAGGTCCGCGGTGACGGCCGCGGGCCGCCCGGCGGGCGACAGCAGATGCACGAGCACGGGGACCCCGGCCACGCGCGGCGTCTCGCGCAGCCCGAACATCTCCTGCAACTTCACGGCGAGCACGGGCTGTTCGGGATCGGAGTAGTCGAGCCGGATCCGGGACCCGCTCGGCACCTCGAGGCGCTCGGGTGCCAGCTCGTCCAGGCGCGACGCCTGCCCGCCCGCCCACGGCAGCAGCCGTCGCAGCGCCTCCCCGGCGTCGATGCGCTCGAGGTCCGCCCGGCGCCGCGCCGCGCTCAGCTCCGGCTCCAGCCACTCGTCCACGCGCGCGTGCAGCGCCTCGTCGCCCACGTCCGGCCACGGCTCCCCGACATGCCGCCGCAGAAACGCGAGCCGCTCCCGCAGCGCCACGGCGTCCTTGCTCCACCGCAGCAGCCCGAGCCCTTCGCGCCGCAGCCCTTCGAGCAGGGCGTCCCGTACGAGGCCGGGGGCGGGGTTCCTGAGCGGGCGCACGACGAGTTCCACGGCGCCGAGCCGGGTGACGTGCCGGGCCACCAACTCGCCGCCCGCCCAGGCCACTTCGTCGCCCTCGCGCAACAGTGGCGCGGCGGCCCGCCGGGCGACCTCCTCGTCCACCACGGCACCGAGCCGCATGCGCGCGTGCCCGGCCCCCACTGGCCGGTCCGCGACGGCGACGGCCACCCACTCGGCGTCCCGCAGGGCGGACCCGTCGGAGACGTCGGCGCGAGTGCCGGAGACCATGAGCAGGGAGCCGCCCACCTTGCGGGCGACCCGCTCGGGAAAGGCGAGCGCGGCGACGACACCGACGGCGTGATCGTCCGATGCGGGGGCCGGGGCAGCCGTCTCCGCCGAGGTGAGGCGGGCCAGCCGCCGAACCTCACGCGCCCACCGCGAGGCATACGCGTCGCCTCCACGCCGCGCGGAGCGCAACGCCCCACCGAGGTCGTCCCCGTACGCCCGCGGCGGCTCCTCGCTCAGCAGTGCCACGACCTCGGCTGCACGCTTCGCGCCCACCACCGGTGCCGCGTCCACCAGCGCACGGCCGAGGCGTGGATGCAGCCCGAGTCGCGCGAGCCGCGCCCCGCGCCCGGTGGCCCGGCCCGAATCCTCCTCGACCGCGCCGACCGCCGTCAGTACGGACCGGGCCGCCGCCATCGCCCCACCCGGAGGCGCGTCCAACAGCGCGAGCCCCGACGCGTCCGGGTCGCCCCAGCACGCCACCTGCAGCGCGAACGCCGTCAGGTCCGCCACCTTGATCTCGGGGGAGGGGAAACGCGGCAGACGCCCGTCCTCCGCCTGGTCCCAGCACCGGTACACGACACCCGGCGCCTCACGCCCGGCCCGGCCCGCCCGCTGCGTCCCGGCCGCCCGTGAGGACCGTACGGTCGTCAGCGCGCTCAACCCGCGCGCGTGGTCCACCCGCGGCTCGCGCGTCAGCCCCGCGTCGACGACGACCCGCACCCCGGGCACCGTCAGCGAGGACTCGGCGACGGCCGTGGCCAGCACGACCCGCCGCCGCGCACTCGCCGAGAGCACCGCGTCCTGCACGGCGGCCGGCGCCCGCCCGTGCACCTGAAGCACCTCGACGTCGCCCAGGTCGCCCAACTGCCCGGCCACCCGCGCAATCTCCCCGACGCCCGGCAGGAAGCACAGCACGTCCCCGTCCCGCTCGGCGAGCGCACGCCGCACCACGGACGCCACATGCGTCAGCAGCGCCGGATCCACCCGCATCCCGTGCGGCGGCCGCACCGGACGCTCGAGCGGCGCCCACACCACGTCCACCGGATGGGAGACGTCCTCGGCCTCGACGACCGGAGCGCCCCCGAGCAGTGCGGCCCACCCCTCGGCGTCCGTCGTCGCGGACGCCGCGACCAGCTTCAGCTCGGGACGCAGCGCCTCGCGCACGTCCCACAGAAAGGCGGCCACGGTGTCCGCGTCCAGGTGCCGCTCGTGCACCTCGTCCAGCATCACGGCGTCGACGCCGGCCAACTCCTGGTCCCGTTGCAGCCGTTGCAGCAGCACCCCGGTCGTCACGACCTCGACGCACGTGCGAGGCCCGACGACGCGCTCACCGCGCACCGTGTAGCCGACCCGTTCCCCGACCTGCTCGCCGAGCAGCCACGCCATCCGCCGGGCCGCCGCCCGGGCCGCGATCCGCCGCGGCTCGGCAACCACCACACGGCGTACGGGAGCGTCCTGCGCGGAGTCCAGCAGCCCGGCGAGCACCAACGGCACGAGCGTCGTCTTGCCGGTGCCGGGTGGGGCGACGAGCACCGCGGCGCCGTCCGCGTCGAGCGCGGAGGTCAGCGCCGGCAGCGCGGAACGTACGGGAAGGGCATGCAGAGCGTCGTCACGGATCACGGGCCCAGTGTCTGATCCCGCTCGCAGACGAAGATCGACGTCCCCGGGATCAGGTTCCCGCGCAGCGGCGACCAGCCGCCCCACTCCTGCGTGTTCCACGCGGGCCACTCGGGCTCCACGAGGTCGACGAGCCGGAAGCCGCCCGCCACCACGTCCCGCACCCGGTCCCCGATGGTCCGGTGGTGCTCGACGTACACCGCTCGCCCCGCATCGTCCTGCTCCACATAAGGAGTGCGGTCGAAGTAGGAGGCGGAGACGGACAGGCCCTCGGGGCCCGGCTCGTCGGGGAACGCCCAGCGGACGGGGTGCGTGACGGAGAAGACGAACCGGCCGCCGGGCCGCAGCACGCGGTGCACCTCGCGCAGCACCTGCACCTGGTCCGCGATGAAGGGGAGCGCCCCGTACGCGGAGCAGGCCAGGTCGAAGGAGCCGTCCTTGAAGGGGAGCACGCTCGCGTCCGCCTCCACGAGCGGCACCTTGCCGCCGTCGATGCGCAGCGCGTGCTGGAGCTGGCGGTGCGAGAGGTCGAGCGCGACGGGGCGCGCGCCCTGGGCGAGCAGCCAGCGCGAGCACTGCGCTGCGCCCGCGCCGATCTCCAGGATGTCCTTGCCCGCGAGCTCGTCGAGCGGGCCGAGCAGCTCGGCCTCCATCTCGTCGAGCCCCTCGGGGCACCACACGAAACGGTCGTCGCCCAGGAACGTGCCGTGCTCGACCTGATAGTCGTCCGCGTTCCTGTCCCACCAGCCGCGGTTGGCCCGCGAACTCTCGGTGGTGTCCGCGTCCCGCCGGGTCGCCGTCGAGTCGTCGTCGACCGTAGAGGGGGAGTCGTGCGCTTCCATTGGTCCGGACTCTTGGATGATCGGCTCCCTCGTAATAGTGTGCGGGCCCTGCGAGGCCCAAGGCGGTGCCAGTGGCCTCGCGTGACAGGTTTTCTGCCGGGTATGCGGCGATCCGCCCCGGGTGTGCGCCTTCGCGCATTGACCCTGTCCGGCTGCCCCCGTATGCTACAAGTTGCGCTGCGGGCCTGCGCACCTCGGACATAGCAGGCTGTGCTCGCATCTGTTGTATGTCCCCTCGGTTATCGAGGCGCCACCGGTTCCTCAGGGAAGTCCGGATTCGGCGCTTCCTGGGCTGTCCGGCTTCTTCAGAGCGAAACGGGTTCCCGGCGTAGCAGTACCCACCGACTTTCAATGTCCGCCGGAGCCCTTTCCCACATGACGAGCAGCACCGAGACCACCGCCACCACCCCGCAGGTTGCGGTCAACGACATCGGTAACGAGGAAGCTTTCCTCGCCGCCATCGACGAGACGATCAAGTACTTCAACGATGGCGACATCGTCGACGGCGTCATCGTCAAGGTTGACCGGGACGAGGTTCTCCTCGACATCGGTTACAAGACCGAAGGTGTCATCCCGAGCCGCGAGCTCTCGATCAAGCACGACGTCGACCCGAACGAGGTCGTGGCCGTCGGCGACGAGATCGAGGCCCTGGTTCTCCAGAAGGAGGACAAGGAAGGCCGTCTGATCCTGTCCAAGAAGCGCGCTCAGTACGAGCGTGCCTGGGGCACGATCGAGAAGATCAAGGAAGAGGACGGGATCGTCACCGGTACCGTCATCGAGGTCGTCAAGGGTGGTCTCATCCTCGACATCGGCCTCCGTGGCTTCCTGCCGGCCTCCCTCGTCGAGATGCGCCGCGTCCGCGACCTTCAGCCTTACGTGGGCAAGGAGCTCGAGGCGAAGATCATCGAGCTGGACAAGAACCGCAACAACGTGGTCCTGTCCCGCCGTGCCTGGCTCGAGCAGACCCAGTCCGAGGTCCGCCAGACGTTCCTCACCACCCTGCAGAAGGGTCAGGTCCGCTCCGGCGTCGTTTCCTCGATCGTCAACTTCGGTGCCTTCGTGGACCTGGGTGGCGTCGACGGTCTCGTCCACGTCTCCGAGCTCTCCTGGAAGCACATCGACCACCCCTCCGAGGTTGTCGAGGTCGGCCAGGAAGTCACCGTCGAGGTCCTCGACGTCGACATGGACCGCGAGCGTGTCTCCCTGTCGCTGAAGGCGACGCAGGAAGACCCGTGGCAGCAGTTCGCCCGTACGCACCAGATCGGCCAGGTCGTTCCCGGCAAGGTCACGAAGCTGGTTCCGTTCGGTGCGTTCGTCCGCGTCGACGAGGGCATCGAGGGCCTGGTCCACATCTCCGAGCTGGCCGAGCGCCACGTGGAGATCCCGGAGCAGGTCGTCCAGGTCAACGACGAGATCTTCGTCAAGGTCATCGACATCGACCTCGAGCGTCGTCGCATCAGCCTCTCGCTGAAGCAGGCCAACGAGGCCTTCGGTGCCGACCCGTCGGCCGTCGAGTTCGACCCGACCCTGTACGGCATGGCCGCGTCCTACGACGACCAGGGCAACTACATCTACCCCGAGGGCTTCGACCCCGAGACCAACGACTGGCTCGAGGGCTTCGACACCCAGCGCGAGGCCTGGGAGACCCAGTACGCCGAGGCGCAGCAGCGCTTCGAGCAGCACCAGGCTCAGGTCATCAAGTCCCGCGAGGCCGACGCCCAGGCCGAGGCCGAGGGTGCTGCGGCTCCCGCCGGTGCTTCGGCTCCGGCGGCCTCCGGTGGCGGCGGCGGTGGCGGCTCGTACTCCTCGGAGACGGCCGACAACTCCGGCGCGCTCGCCTCGGACGAGGCGCTCGCCGCGCTTCGCGAGAAGCTGGCGGGCGGCCAGAGCTGAAACGCTCTGCGCTAGCAGGTAGTTAGCGGTTGGCCCGCACCATTTGGTGCGGGCCAACCGTTTTTTTGCGCCCTGGGCCACAGGGTGTCGCCTCGTCGGCTGTGCCACCGGCGATGTGTTGCGCGCGCAGTTCCTCGCGCCCCCTCTGCCGCGCCGCTTCCCGCCCAAGAGAAACGTGGCGGATACACGAGGTGTGGGTGTGCCGTAACGCGGCGTTGCCACCATCCCCGGATCAGCCAAGATCGCTCACCAGGCGAGGGGAATCGGCACCATGGCAGCACAGTGGACGACGGGCACGGGCGGCAGTCGACGGGCGTTCTTGCGGAACGTGGGGGTCACCGGGGGTGCGGGGGCCATGTTCGCGACCATGGGGGCTCTGGGGCTCGCGCCGACCGCGCAGGCCGCGCAGCGCGAATCGCCGTACCGTGCCCCGCGGTCGGGGGACTTCTCGCTGAGCGGGCGCGGCGCTGCGAAGGTCGTGATCGTCGGCGGCGGCATCGCCGGGCTCGCCACCGCGTACGAGCTGGGCAAGGCCGGCTACGACTGTACGGTCCTGGAGGCCAGGGACCGGACCGGCGGACGCAACTTCACGGTGCGGGGCGGGGATTCGACCGTCGACACGTACGGGAACCGGCAGACCGCGAGCTTCAGTGACGGGCAGTACATGAACGCCGGTCCTGCGAGACTCCCGCAGTGGATGGTCACGCTCGACTACTGCCGTGAACTCGGCGTCCCCATCGAGGTGTTCACCAATACCAATGCCGACGCATACCTCTTCAACGAGTCGGCCGGAATGACGAAGCCCGTGCGGTACAGGACCGCCAAGGCCGATGTCTACGGCTACGTGTCCGAGCTGCTGGCCAAGGCCTCCGACAAGGGGGCGTTGGACAAGGAGCTGAGTGTTGCCGACCAGGAGCGGCTCGTCGAGTTCCTGAAGGACTTCGGGGCACTGGGGGACAAGCTCGCCTACGAGGGGTGTGACCGGCGGGGGTACTCGACCGTGCCCGCCGCGACCGGCACGCCGGGCGTGGTGCTCGGGGACGTGCCCTCCGCGTCCGAGGTGTTCGCGAGCGGCGTCGGGCGCTACTTCTCCTTCGAGTTCGGCTTCGACCAGGCCATGCTGATGTTCCAGCCGGTCGGCGGGATGGACCGGATACCGAAGGCGCTGACGGGCGCGATAGGGGCTTCCCGGATCCGTACCGGGGCAGTCGTCAGCAAGATCACGGACAAGGGGGACCGGGTCTCCGTCACCTACGCGCAGGGCGGTCGGACCAGGGTCGTCGAGGCGGACTTCTGCGTCGGGGCGCTGCCGCCCAACATCCTCGCCAGGATCCCGCACAACCTCGGCTCCGGCGTGCAGAACGCCCTTGAGGCAATCAAGCCGCAGTCCGCGGGCAAGATCGGCCTGGAGTACAGGTCCCGCTGGTGGGAGCTGGACCACCGGATCTACGGCGGCATCACCGAGACCGACATGGACCTCAGCCACATCTGGCACCCGTCGTACGGGTTCCACGGCGAGCGCGGCCTCATGATCGGCTACTACAACTACGACGCGGATGCCGACGCGTACGCGAAGCTCACGCCCGACAAGCGCGAGGCGCGGGCCGTGGCGCAGGGCGTGAAGATCTACGGCGAGAAGTACCGGACCGAGCTGGCGACCTCGTTCTCGCACCACTGGCGGCAGGCGCCGCACCTGGAAGCCGCCTGGCACGACACCCCGGGTGGCCCCGACGACCCCCGCTACAAGCCGCTCAACGAGCCGACGGGCCGCGTCTACTTCGCCGGTGACTGGCTCAGCTACACCGACGCCTGGCAGCACGGGGCGTTCACGTCGGCGCGGCGGGCGGTGAGCCGGCTGCACGCGCGCGTGCTGGCCGACTGACATGGTCCGACGCGCACTCACGCGCCGCTCATGTTCGTAAGAGGCAGCTGAGAAAGGGTGCGGACGGGAATGTCCGCACCCGCTCCGCGCGTTCTTGGGGTGGAACACGAGGAGGAGCGGTCACTGTGCTTGATCCGCAGGATTTGTACTCATGGGAGCCGAAGGGGCTCGCCGCCGTGGACATGGCGCTGGCCCAGGAGTCGGCCGGGTTGGTCATGCTCTACCACTTCGACGGCTACATCGACGCCGGTGAGACGGGCGACCAGATCGTCGAGCGGCTCATCGACTCGTTGCCGCACCAGGTGGTCGCCCGCTTCGACCACGACCGGCTCGTGGACTACCGGGCACGCCGTCCGCTGCTCACGTTCCGGCGCGACCGGTGGACCGAGTACGAGACGCCGGTGCTCGAGGTGCGGCTCGTGCAGGACGCGACGGGGGCGCCGTTCCTGCTGCTCGCCGGGCCGGAGCCGGATGTCGAGTGGGAGCGTTTCGCGGCCGCCGTCCGGCAGATCGCGGAGCGGCTCGGGGTGCGCCTCGCGGTGAACTTCCACGGGATCCCGATGGGCGTCCCGCACACGCGGCCCGTGGGCCTCACGCCGCACGGCAACCGCACCGATCTGGTGCCGGGGCACGCCAGCCCGTTCGACGAGGCGCAGGTGCCGGGCAGCGCCGCGGCCCTCGTCGAGTACCGCCTCATGGAGGCGGGCCACGACGTCCTCGGCGTCGCCGCGCACGTCCCGCACTACATCGCCCGCTCCGCGTACCCGGACGCCGCGCTCACCGTCATCGAGGCGATCACGGCGGCGACGGGCATGGTGCTGCCGGGCGTCGCGCACGGACTGCGCACGGACGCGCACCGTACGCAGACGGAGATCGACCGGCAGGTCCAGGAGGGCGACGAGGAGCTGGTCTCCCTGGTCCAGGGCCTTGAGCACCAGTACGACGCGGCCGCGGGCGCGGACCAGCGGGGCAACATGCTGGCGGAGCCCATGGACATCCCGTCGGCCGACGAGATCGGCCAGGAGTTCGAGAAGTTCCTGGCGGAGCGCGAGGGCGACGCCTGATCACGGGCCCTGCCCGATCAGCCCGGCAGGCCCTAAGCTTCCGCTTATGTTGAAGGTGGGGCTGACCGGCGGAATCGGTGCCGGCAAGAGTGAGGTGTCGCGGCTGCTCGTGGAGCGGGGGGCCGTGCTGATCGATGCCGACAGGATCGCGCGCGAGGTCGTCGAGCCCGGAACGCCGGGGCTCGCGGCCGTCGCCGAGGCGTTCGGCGACGAGGTGCTGGCGCCGGACGGGAGCCTGGACCGGCCGAGGCTCGGCTCGGTCGTGTTCGCGGACGCCGACAAGCTGGCCATCCTCAACAAGATCGTGCACCCGCTGGTCGGCACCCGCTCCGCCGAGCTGGAGGCCACCGCTGGGCCCGACTCCGTCGTCGTCCACGACGTGCCGCTGCTCACCGAGAACGGGCTCGCGTCGTTCTACGACCTCGTGATCGTCGTCGACGCGAGCACCGAGACCCAACTCGACCGACTCACCAGGCTGCGCGGCATGAGCGAGGACGACGCGCGGGCCCGGATGTCCGCGCAGGCCACCCGCGAGAAGCGCCTTGAGATCGCGGACATCGTGATCGACAACGACGTACCGCTGGAGCGGCTGACGGAGCGGGTCGACGAGGTCTGGGCGGAGCTGGCGCGCCGGGCGCGTGCCGCGACCGCGTGATCGTTCTCGCCGCCTGCACCGCGCTGGGCGGCCTGGTGGCGCTCATCGCGGGCGCCTACGGACTGCAGCGCGGTCGTCGTGTCCAGAGCGCGGGGAACATCGCGCAGGCCCTGGTCAAACCGCCGCAACCGGGGTCCGAGCGGCCGCTGCTCCAGTTCGAGACGGGCGACGGCCGGGTCGTGGAGGTCGTCTCGCCCGTGCCGCCCAGCAACGGCGACCGCTGCCCGCCGGCGGGGTCGTCAGCGTCGCGTACGACACGGAGGACCCGCGCGAGACCGTGCTGCTCGGCGGCGAACGGCCCGGGGTCGACCGGGCCTTCATGATCGCGGGAGCACTGCTGGTGCTCGTCGGCATGGTGCTCACGGTGTCCCTGAGCAGCTCGCGCTGATCGCGCCGCGTGTTCCGCCCAAGGGCGGCGGGAAGGAATAGGCCTTACGGTCCACGGTGTTGACCTGGTCGACACCAGGAGGAGGTTCGTCGTGCCCGAGGCCACCCCGGAGACACACGTCATCGACTATCGCGCCGCCGAGCAGCTCCTGGCCGCGCGCGATCCGCGCGGAGCGGTGAAGCTTCTGGACGACGTGCTCGCCGTCTACCCGGAGCACACGGCGGCCCGGCTGCTGCGGGCCCGCGCGTTCTTCGCCGCCGCGCAACTGCGGGCGGCGGAGCTGGAGTTCACGATCGTCCTGGAGCGCGAGCCGGACAACGCGTTCGCGCACTTCGCGCTGGCCAGGACGTACGAGCGGTGGTCGCGCCCGCGGCAGGCACGCAAGCACTTCCGCCTCGCCGCCGCGCTCGACCCGCAGCCGGAGTACCTGGCGGCGGCGCGCTTCGACGACTGAGGGGCGCTACCGCGCCCTGCGGTACGGCGGGACGTCCCGGCCCGGCTGATAGTGCGGGCCCTGCCGGATGTGCCGCAGGATCATGAACAGGTCGACCGTCGTGATCAGCCAGAGGATTCCGCAGGCCAGCGCCCATCCCGGGCGGTGCGCCAGCAGGAACGCGACGGTGCCGAAGACCGTCCACACGAGCCCGAACAGCGCGAGCCCGAGCCGCAGGCGCAGCGGGCTGCGGGCGGTGACCGGCTCGTCACCGGTGCGGACGAAGTGCGCCGGGTGCGGCCGGTGCGTGCGATGCGGATGCGTGCGGTCCATGGTCACCATCCCCTCCGCGCGTGGGCGACGGGCGGGGGCGCTCGAGCACCCCTTTCGCGGCCTCCCTTCCAGGGTGCCACGCGGGATCCGTGGGCGGGGAACGGCGCGGGCGGGCGGTTCGTTGGGCCGGCATGGGTCTTGAGATGCGTACGGGATACGAGGGCACGGGACCGGGGGCGATCACGCCCGACGGCTGTGCCGTGGAGCTGTATTCGCGGCTTGTGGTCGAGGACGAGCCGGACGTCGTGGCGGGGGCCGTGCCCGCGGGCGCGAGCCTGCTGGAGCTCGGCTGCGGGGTCGGCCGTGTGACGCACGCGCTCGTGGAGCGCGGCTTCACGGTGACGGCGGTCGACGAGTCGCCCGAGATGCTGGAGCGGGTCAGGGGCGCGCGCACCGTGCGCGCCGCCATCGAGGAGCTGGACCTCGGCGAGACGTTCGACGTGGTGCTGCTCGGGTCGATCCTCGTACACACGGGCGAGGCGGCGGTGCGCGAGGGGATGCTCGCCGCGTGCCGGCGTCATGTCGCCGACGACGGCTGTGTGTTGATCCAGCGCGAGCCGGCGGGGGCGCACGAGAACCTGCCGCGGGAGGTGACGAGGCCCGGCGGGCTCACCATCCGCAAGCTCTACTCGGAGCCGGTGGGAGACGACGGGGTGCGCTCGGTGAAGGTCGAGTACGTGTTCCCCGACGCGGTGTGGACCCAGACGTACCGGGTGCGCCCGCTCAGTCCGGAGGAGTTCGAACAGGCCCTGGCGCAGGCCGGTTTGAAGATCGACCGGGTGCTGACGGAGAACGGCAGCTGGGTGCGGGCCGTGCCGGTGTAACGGCGGGCGGGGCGCGATGAGTTCGGCAGGCGGGCCCGGTCTGTATCGGTGACAGCGCACCGCACCGTGCGGGCCGCGCCCCCCTTCGTCATCGAGGAGCCCGTCATGTCGAACGCCGCCGCGGCCGTCGCACCCGTCCGTTCCCGCGCCGCCCGGATCACGCTGCACACGGTCACCGTGCTGCTCGCCCTGTTCTACGGGATCGCGAGCGGCCTGCCGAAGCTGATCGCGCACCCCACGGCCGTCGAGGCCTTCAACGGCATCGGCTGGGGCCGCCCCGGCATGTACGCCATCGGGCTGCTCGAAGTCGCGGGAGCCGTCGGCCTGTTGGTCCCCGCGCTCTCCGGTCTCGCGGCACTCGGCCTGAGCGTGCTGATGGTGGGCGCGTTCTTCATGCAGGTCGTGGCGTTCGCCGGGGAGAACGCGGCGACACCGGTGATCCTGCTGGTCCCGCTCATCGCCCTGGCGTGGACACGCCGTGGGCGCAACCGGGAGCTGGCCGCGCTGCTCCGGCACTGATCCTGGGCAGGGCCGATCCCGAGCAGGCCCGATCAAGGGGCAGGCTCGCTCCCGGGCAGGCCCGGCCAAAGGGACAGGCCCGACGCCGGGCAGGACCGAGCCGAGGGCGCCACGATGGTGGGCTCGGCTCAGTCCTGGCCGGGGGCCGGGGGCTCCGGTGTGCCCGGTCCCTGGCCGAACATGCCGCGCAGGCGTTCCAGTTCCCTGCGGTCGCGCTTCGTCGGGCGGCCCGTGCCGCGGTCGCGGACGCCGACCGGGGCGACGACCGCGCGCGGGGGCGGCGGCGGGGAGTTGTCGACGTAGGCCTCGGCGGCGACCGGCGCCCCGACCCGCTTGCGGATCAGGCGCGTGACCTTCACCAGGCGCTCGCGCTCGCCGGGCCTGCGCACCCGCACCTCGTCCCCGATCCGCAGCGCGTGGGCGGCCTTGACGCTCGTCCCGTTGACCTTGACGTGCCCGCCCTTGCACGCGGCGGCCCCCGCCGAGCGCGTCTTGACCAGGCGTACGGCCCAGATCCAGCTGTCGACCCGCACGCTGCCGCCGCCGCCCGACCCGTCCGGCGCCTGAGGTGTCCCCGGTGTCTGCGATGCCATGCGTCCGACGATAGTCCCGCGCGGGCCGCGCCCCGAACCCGTTGTCGCACGCCTCGGCGAGCCCCGGCCGAACTGCCCCCACCCTCCCCGGATAATCCGGGCGAAAGGAGCGTAATCGACAGCGAGGGGTGCATGAAGACATGGACGGCATGGATGCCATCGACCCGAACGGTGACCCGCGGGCGGCGGTCGACCGGCTGATGGACGGGCTGCGGTCCGACCTGGAGCGGCTCGCGGCCATCCCCTCCGTCGCCTTCCCCGGCTACCCGGCGGAGCCGGTGCGCGAGGCCCACGACGTGCTCGTCGGGCTGCTGCGGGACGCGGGCGTGGAGCAGATCGAGACCCTCGACCTGCCCGACACCGCCCCGGTGATCTTCGGCGAGATCCCGCCGCCCACGCCCGACGCTCCGACCGTCCTGCTCTACTCCCACTACGACGTGCAGCCACCCGGCGACGAGAGCCTGTGGAAGTCGCCGCCCTTCGAGCCGACGGAGATCGAGGGCGGGCTGCGGGCCCGCGGCATCGCGGACGACAAGTCGAACGTCATCGCCCACCTCGGTATGCTCCGCGCCTTCGGCGGGCGCCCACCCGTCGGCGTCAAGATCGTGTTCGAGGGGCAGGAGGAGTACGGCAGCGCCTTCGACGCGTACCCGCCGAGCGACCCGGCCCGGTTCGCCTGCGACGCCATGGTCATCGCCGACCTCGGCAACCTCCGCCCCGGCACCCCCACCCTCACCACGGGCCTGCGCGGCGCCGCCGAGGTCACCGTCGAGGTCCGCACGCTCGAAGAGGCCCGCCACAGCGGCGAGTTCGGCGGCGCGGCCCCCGACGCCCTGCTCGTCCTCCTCAAGGCCCTGTCCACGCTCCACGACGTGCACGGGGACGTGGCCGTGGAGGGGCTGCGCCGCGACCGGTGGACCGGCGCCGGCTACACCGACGAGGAGTTCCGCGAGCTGGCCGGCGTCGAGGAGGGCCTCCCGCTGCTCGGCAGCGGCACCCTCGGCGAGCGCCTGTGGAGCGGCCCCGCGATCACCGTCATCGGCCTCGACGCACCGAGCGTGGCGGGCGCCGCCTCGGCCGTCGTCCCGCACGCCCGCGCCAAACTGAACCTGCGCTTCCACCCCCAGCAGGACCCGGTCGAGGCCCAGGAACTCCTCGTACGGCATCTGCGCGCGCTGCGGCCCTTCGGTGTCGCCCTCACCGTCACCCCCGGCGACACCGGGCCCGGCTTCGAGGCGGCGACCGACGGCCCCGCCTACCGCGCCGCCCGCGCCGCGCTCAAGGAGGCCTGGGGCGCCGACGCCTCGTACGTCGCGACCGGCGGCTCCATCCCGCTGGTCAACGGCCTCGCGCAGGCCGCGCCCGGCGCCGAGGTGCTGCTCTTCGGCGCCCAGGACAACCTCTGCAATCTGCACGCCCCCAACGAACGCGTCCTGTTCTCCGAACTGCACGCCACGGTCGTCGCGATGTGCGCGTTCGTGCGGGAGTACGCCGCCGACTTCCGGAGCGGCGCATGAGCACCGCTGGCCCGACGGACACCACCGAGGCGCCCGAACAGCCTCCGGAGAAGAAGAAGTTCACCTTCCCCAGCGCCCTCACCGTCCTCGCCGTCGTCACGATCGCGATCTGGCTGCTCGCGTTCCTGATCCCGTCGGGGGAGTACGACAGGAACAGTGACGGCGCGCCCGTCGAGGGCACGTACCAGCGCGTCGACTCCGGGCAGTCCTTCGTCGACCGCCTGAACGACCTGTTCCTCGCCCCGGTCAACGGCCTCTACGGCATCCAGGACCCGAAGACCGCCCTCGTCTCGCCCGACAACTCCGGTGATCTGTACGGCAGTGCGGGCGTCTTCCTGTTCGTGCTCACGATCGGGGCCTTCATCACCGTCGTCTTCGCGACCGGCGCCCTCGACCGCGGCATCGGACGCCTCGCCCACCGGCTCCGCGAGCGCGGGGCGCTGCTCATCGCGGGTGTCATGGCCGTCTTCTCCGTCCTCGGCACGGTCGAGGGCTTCGCCGAGGAGACGCTCGGGTTCTACGGGCTGATCGTGCCGCTGATGCTCGCGCTCGGCTACGACCGGATGACGGCGGTCGGCGCGATCATCCTCGGCGCGGGCGTCGGCGTGCTGTGCTCGACCGTCAACCCGTTCGCGACCGGCGTCGCCTCGTCGGCCGCCGATATCTCGCTCGGCGACGGCATCGCGCTGCGGTTCGTGATGTGGATCGTGCTGACCGCGGTCACCATCGCGTACGTCATCCGCTACGCGAAGCGCGTGCGGCGCGATCCGGAGCGCTCGATCTCCGGCTTCCTGCCGGGGGACCGGGACCTCGACGAGACGGCCACCGAGGCGGCCGGGGTTCCCGAACTGACCGGACTGCACAAGGGCGTTCTGATCGCCACGGCGCTCGTCTTCGCCTTCATGATCTTCTCGGTGGTGCCCTGGGCGAGCGCCCTGACCGGAGACGCCGACGCGACCCCGTACGGCTTCGAACTCGACTGGTCCTTCCCGCAGTTGGCGGCCCTCTTTCTGGTCGCGGCCGTGCTCATCGGGCTCGTCGCGCGGATGGGCGAGCAGAAGCTCAGCTCGACGATCATCCAGGGCGCCGCGGACTTCGTCTCGCCCGCGCTCGTCATCCTGCTGGCCCGCGGCGTCACCGTGATCATGAACAACTCGAAGATCACGGACACGGTGCTGCACGCCATCGAGGGGGTCGTGAAGGGCACCTCGTCGGGGGTCTTCGCGATCATCGTCTTCCTCGTGAACCTGCCGCTGGCCTTCCTCATCCCGTCCACGTCCGGGCACGCCACCCTCGCCATGCCGATCCTCGCGCCGCTCGCCGACTTCGCGGACGTCTCGCGCGCGGTGGTCGTCACCGCGTGGCAGGCGGCCAGCGGCTGGATGAACCTGTGGGTGCCGACGACCGCCGTCACCATCGGCGGCGTGGCCCTCGCCAAGGTCGGCTACGACAAGTACCTGCGGTTCGTGTGGCCGCTGCTTGCCATCCTGTTCGTGCTGATCTGTGTGTTCGTCGCGCTGGGGGCCGCGTTCACATAGCCCCGTAGTCCAGCCCCTATCGTCGAGTGCATGGACGGTCTCGGCGAACTCGACAATGGGGTCTCCCCTGCTCGAGGCTGTTCGAGAGCTTGGGGAAGGATCAGCGACTGCCGGGCCTGCCCGCGGCTCGTCGAGTGGCGTGAGGAGGTGGCGCGCACCAAGCGCGCCGCCTTCGCCGACTGGACGTACTGGGGCGCCCGGTGCCCGGCTTCGGTCCGCACGACGCGTCGCTCCTGATCGTCGGCCTCGCGCCCGCCGCGCACGGCGCCAACCGCACGGGCCGGATGTTCACGGGCGACCGGTCCGGCGACGTCCTCTACCGGGCCCTGTACGACATCGGGCTCGCCTCCCGACCGGACGCGTTGAGCGTCGACGACGGGCTGACCCTGCACGGCGTCCGGATCACCTCGCCCGTGCACTGCGCGCCGCCCGCGAACAAGCCCATCCCGGCCGAGCGCGACACCTGCCGCCCCTGGCCGGTCCAGGAGCTGCACCTGCTGCGGCCCACCCTGCGCGCGGTCGTCGTGCTCGGCGCGTTCGGCTGGCAGGCGGCGCTGCCCGCGTTCGCGGAGGCCGGCTGGGAGGTGCCGCGCCCGCGCCCGGCCTTCGGGCACGGCGCCCGCGTCGACCTCGACGGGCTCGCCCTCTTCGGCTGCTTCCACGTCAGCCAGCGCAACACCTTCACCGGCCGGCTCACTCCCGAGATGCTGCGCGGCGTGCTGCGGGACGCGGCGCAGGCGGCTGGTTTGCACCCGTTCGGCCCAGCTCAGGAGGACCGCGACCCGCCCGCTTCCTAGCGTGGCGGTGTGGCAGCACAGACAGCGCAGGAGACGACGCCCAAGCCGCCCGCGGCGGCCTATCGCAACCTCATCGTGGCGACCGTGGGCTTCGCGCTCACGTTCTGGGCCTGGAACCTCATCGCCCCGCTCGGCAGTGCCTTCGGCGAGTCCCTGGGACTCAGCTCGTTCGAACAGTCCTTTCTGGTCGCCGTGCCGGTGATCGTCGGTTCGCTGGGCCGGATCCCGGTCGGCGCCATGACCGACAAATTCGGCGCCAAGCTAATGTTCCCGCTGGTCACAGCGGCGACGATCATCCCCGTGCTGCTGGTGACGGTGGCCAGGGACTCCTATCTGGCCATGGTCCTCGTGGGCTTTCTGCTGGGGCTCGGCGGCACCACGTTCGCCATCGGCGTCCCGCTGGTGAACGCCTGGTTCCCGCCCGCCAAGCGCGGCGCGGCGGTCGGCATCTTCGGCATGGGCATGGGCGGCGTCGCGCTGTCCGGCTACTTCACCCCGCGCATCGCCAAGCACGGCGAGAACCTGCCGTTCTACATCGTCGCGATCGCGCTCGCCGCGTTCGCAGTGGTCGGCTGGTTCCTCATCAGCGACCACCCCGGCCGCACCATCCCGACCACCACGCTGGGCGAACGCCTCGGCCAGGCCGGGAAGCTGCGGGTGACCTGGGAACTGTCGGCGCTCTACGCGATCGGCTTCGGCGGCATCGTCGCGTACGGCACCTATCTGCCCACGTACCTGAAGACCTGGTACGACCTCGACCCCATCGACGCGGGCACCAAGGCCGCGGGTTTCGCCCTCGTCACCGTCATCTTCCGGCCGATCGGCGGCTGGCTCTCCGACCGGATCCACCCGGCGGTCGTCACCGCCTGGGCGCTCGCGGTCGTCGCGCTCTTCGCCATCGTGCAGGCCTTCAACCCGCACCTGGCCCCCGGCGGCACCATCGACATGCTCGTCATGGGCGCGGGCCTCGGCACCGCGAGCGGCAGCGTCTTCGCCCTGGTCGCCCAGGTCACCCCACCGTCCCAGGTCGGCTCGGTCACCGGCATCGTCGGCGCCATCGGCGGCCTCGGCGGCTTCGTCCCGCCGCTGGTCATGGGCGCGATCTACAGTGCGCAGAACTCGTACTCCATCGGCTTCATGCTGCTGTCCGACCTGGCGCTCGCGGGCTGTGTGTACGCCTACGGGCGAATGCGCAGCATCAAGGTCCATTAACCCGGGGCGGCGGGCGGCGGACCGGTAGTAGGTTCGCCGGATGCCTCTGTACCCGCCTGCCGAACCGTACGCCCACGGCCTCCTGGACGTGGGCGACGGCAACCGGATCCACTGGGAGACCTGCGGCAACCCGGAAGGCAAGCCTGCCCTCGTGCTGCACGGCGGGCCCGGCTCCGGCGCCACGCCCTTCACCCGCCGCCTCTTCGACCCCGAGCGCTTCCGGATCGTGCTGCTCGACCAGCGCGGCGCGGGCCGCTCCACCCCGCCGGCGAGCGCGTACGACACCGACATGAGCGTCAATACGCTGCCGAAGCTGATCGCCGACCTGGAGCTGCTCCGCGCCCACCTCGGCATCGAGCGCTGGCTGGTGTGGGGCGTGTCCTTCGGGTCCGTGCTGGCCCTGCGGTATGCGCAGACGCACCGGGAGTCCGTCTCCGAATTGGTCCTGACGGGCCTGGCGACGGGCAGCCAGGAAGAAGTCGACTTGTTGACGCGGGGGCTCGGCGCGGTGTTCCCGGAGGCGTTCGCCGCGTTCCTCGACGGGCTGCCCGAGGGGGAGCGCGGCGGCGACCTCGCGGCCGCGTACAACCGGCTCCTGGAGTCGCCCGACCCCGCCGTGCGTGAGCGGGCGGCGCTCGCCTGGACCGACTGGGAGACGGCGTGCGTCTCGCAGCCGCCGCGCTCCGTGCCCCGCTACCAGGACCCGGACTTCCGGTACGGCTTCGCGCGCACCGTCACGCACTACTGGGGGCGCAACCACTTCCTGGACGGCCCCGACACGGTGCTGCGCGACCTGCCGCTGCTCAAAGGGATTCCTGGGGTGGTGGTGCAGGGGAAGGTGGACCTGGGCAATCTGCTCGGCATCCCGTGGCGGCTCACGCAGGGCTGGGCGGACGCCGAGCTGATCGTCGTGGACGACGTGGGCCACAACGCGGGCGCGCCCGGCATCGCCGATGAACTGGTCACGGCCCTGGACCGGTTCGGCGGGCGCGGCGCCTGACAGCCGGCGCTACGCGGTGGGCTCGTCCTCGAAGAGATGACGCACGGTGAAGTGGTAGTTGGTGCGGACGTGGGTGAGGGCGACCGCCCGTGCCCGCTCGGCGTCGCCGCCGGCCATCGCCTGGTACAACTCCTGGTGCTCGGCCAGCTGTTGGGACCATTCCTCGGCGCGCCGGGTGAGCCAGCGCAGCCGTCCGCTGACGGGCTGCATCACGGAGACGATGAGTTCGTTGCGCGCCATTTCCAACAGCCGGTCGTGGAAACGGGAGTTGACGTCGGTGTTGGTCTCGGCGTCGCCCTCGCGCGTCGCGCGCGTGGCGCGTTCGAGCAGCCCCTCCAGCTCCGCCAGGTCGTCCTTGGTGGCCCGCTCGGCCGCGAGCCCGGCCGCGTAGACCTCCAAGGCCTCGCGCAGCTCGTACAGTTCAGTGACGTCGGTGCGGGTCAGGGTGCGCACGACGGCCCTGCGGGGCGTCTCGTACGTCACGAAGCCCTCGGCGAGCAGCGCGCGGATCGCCTCGCGGACGGGCACCCGGGAGACCCCGAACCGGTCGGCGAGCTCCCGCTCGACGAGCCGGTCGCCCGGCCGCCGGCGCCCGCCGATGATGTCCTCGCGCAGGGCCGCGAGCACGCGCTCGCGCACCGCGCCCAGGGGCTCCGCCGATCCTGCCGTCGTCATGGGTCCATCTTCGTCGATGTCCCCGGGCGGCAGGGAGAGCGGGGTGGGTTTACGGAGATGTAACCGCACGGACATTGCCGGACGGGGTCGGCAGCGGGACGATCGCGCGGTATTGGTATACCAAATCTCCCTGCCGGAGGACCGCCATGTCCGTGGCCGAGCCAGTGCACCCCAGGACCACCACCCCCGTGCCGCCCGACCCGCGCCTGACCAACGCGGACCTGGCGCCGGCCCGCGAGCGCAAATGGAAGGTCTACGACCTCTTCGCCCTGTGGATGTCCGACGTCCACAACCTCGGCAACTACACGTTCGCCGCAGGCCTGTTGGTGCTCGGCCTGAACGCCTGGCAGGTCTTCACCTCGCTGCTCATCGGCTTCGTCCTGATCTACGTCGGCTGCAACGCGATGGGCCGCATCGGCCAGCGCCACGGCGTCCCGTTCCCGGTCGTCAGCCGGATCAGCTTCGGCGTCTGGGGAGCGAACATCCCGGCGCTCGTCCGGGCCGTGATCGCCATCATGTGGTACGGAATCCAGACGTACTTGGCGTCGGTGGCGGTCAACGTGATGGTGCTCGCGGCGTTCCCCGGGACGAAGCCGTGGACGGAACACTCATTCCTCGGCCTGCACGCGCTGGGCTGGGCGTCCTTCCTCCTCCTCTGGCTGGTCCAGTCCCTGATCATCACGCGCGGCATGGAGTCGGTCCGCAAGTTCCAGGACTTCTGCGGCCCCGCGATCTGGGTGGTGATGCTCGCCCTCGCGATCTGGATCTGGGCGAAGGCCGGCTGGACGATTTCGCTGACGTCGACACCGCACCCGGTGTCGACGGGCGAACAGTTCCGCCAGTGGTTCGGCGCGATCGGCCTCATCCTGGCCACCTACGGCACGCTGATGCTCAACTTCTGCGACTTCTCCCGCTTCGCGCCGGACTACAAGACGGTGCGCCGTGGCAACTTCTGGGGCCTGCCCATCAACTCAACCGCTTTTGTCGTCCTGTCCGTTGTGGTCACGGCGGGCAGCGTCGAGGTCTTCGGCGAGGCGATCACCGACCCGGCACTCCTTGTGGCCAAGATCGGCAACACCTGGGTCCTGGTCTTCGGCGCGCTGACCTTCGCGATCGCCACGATGGGCGTGAACATCGTCGCCAACTTCGTCTCTCCCGCCTACGACCTGGCGAACGTCTGGCCGCAGAAGATCACGTTCAAGGTGGGCGGCGCGATCTCGACGGTCCTGGCGCTGCTGGTCACGCCGTGGAACCTGTACTCGAACCCGGACGTCGTGAACTACTTCCTGGGCGGGCTCGGGGCATTCCTCGGGCCGCTGTTCGGGATCCTGATGCTGGACTACTTCTGGGTGAAGCGGGGGCGGATCGACACGGAGGCGCTCTTCGACGCACGGCCGGGGTCTCGGTACTACTACTGGCACGGCGTGAACCCGAAGGCTCTGGCCGCGTTCGTCCCGTCGGCGGCACTGGCCGTGGTGCTGGCCCTCGTCCCGTACTTCGACTCGGTGGCGGCGTATTCGTGGTTCATCGGGACGGCGGCGGGGGCGGGGTTGTACGGGGTGGTGTGCAGGCGGGAGCGGGCGGAGTCGGCGGCACTGGAGGTCTGACGCCGAATTCTTGGCTGACGCAGAAGGTGTGGCTCGCCTAGCGTGGGCGCATGTCCGAGACCACCGATGACGTCTTCCTCGACCGCCTCGCCGACCGGCTCGACGCCCTGCCCGGCGTGCACGCCGTCACCCTCGGCGGGTCACGCGCCCAAGGTACGCACACCGCCGCGAGCGACTGGGACACCGCCGTGTACTACCGGGGGAGCGAGGAGCTGTTCGCGCCACGGCATCTGCGGGACGTCGGGTGGGAGGGCGAGGTCTCCGAGATCGGTGGCTGGGGCGGGGGCGTCTTCAATGGTGGGGCCTGGCTGAGCGTCGACGGGCGGCGCGTGGACGTGCATTACCGGGATCTCGACGTCGTCGAGCACGAGTTGAGGGAGGCGGAGGCCGGGCGGTTCCACTGGGAGCCGCTCATGTTCCACCTCGCCGGGATTCCGTCGTATCTCGTCGTCGCCGAGCTCGCCGTCAATCGGGTGCTGCGCGGCGCGGCGCCGAGGCCCGACGGGTATCCGGTCGCCCTGCGCAAGGCCGCCCCCGACGTGTGGTGGGGGCGCGCCTCGATCACCCTGGAGTACGCGAAGGGGAACAACGCACCCCTCGGCGGGCGCACCGAGGTCCTCGGGGCCGTGGCAGGCGCCGCGATGCAGGCGGGGCACGCGGTGCTCGCCGCGCGCGGGGAGTGGGTGACCAACGAGAAGCGGCTCCTTGAGCGGGCCGGGCTGCGGGGGATCGACCAGCTGCTGGCCGACCCCTCGATCCCGCTCGGCGAACTCGTCGACCGGGCACGGGAGTTGCTGGCGCGGGCCGTCGCCGACGCTCAGTAGCCGGGGCGCCCCAGCGGGTACGAGCGGATGTCCCGCCACCCCGTGCCCGCGCCGTCCGTCACGATCAGCCTCACCGACTCCACGCGCGCGTGCAGCGGCAGCGCCCCCGTGAACTCCGTCTCCGGGATGTCGTCCGTGCCCGCGCCACTCGCCAGCGTGAGGTGCGGGTCGAGGCCCTCGTCGCCGAAGATTCCGCGGTACGGGACCGCCTCCGGCCAGAGTGTCCGTATCGCCTTCGTCAGGGCGCGGAGGGGGTCGGCCTGGGCCGGGGGCAGAAAGAGCACGCCCGGCCAGCGGTGTACTTCGGGGAAGGTGAGCGCGAGCTGCGGCGTTGCCGCGAACAGGGCGCGCAGGCAGTCGTCCGCCTCCGGCGTGATCCGCTCCAGCGGGAGGAACGGGTACAGGAGCGTGATGTGGGCCCGCGACGGAGTGTGGACCAGCGCGTCCGCCTCCGGGACGTGAATCGTCAGGGCCGTGTCACCGGGGAGGTCCGGCCAGCCTTCGTCGGCGGTGTTCGTGGGCACGGTCAAGTGTCACATTCCGGAAACCTCGTTGTTTCCTCCCCTCCAACAACCCCGCTTACTCTTGACAGACCAGTTCAGGCTGGCCGACGGCGTCCGGCACCCCTCCGTGCTCATAGGACAGGAGTCTGCCCACCGTCATGCGCCGCCCCCTTTCACTTCCGCCCTGGCTGAGCCACGCCCTGCGCGCCCAGCGCGCGCCCGTGCCGTGGCCCGCCGTCGTGCGCGGGGCCCTGGCAGGCGGGCCGCTGCTGCTGGTCGCCGTCGCCGCCGGGCGGCCCTCCAGTGGAGTGCTGCTCGCGCTCGGGACGCTGCTCGCCGGGGTCAACGACCGGCCGGGGCCGCGGCTCGCCGCCGTGTCACGGCTGGGCGGGCCCGCGCTCGCCGGCGCCCTGGGCATGACCGTCGGCAGCTTCGTCGGCGGCGCGCTGCCGACCGGGGCGCTCATCGCCTGCCTCTTCGCGGTGCTCGGGCTGGTGGGCGGTGCGTTCAGTGCCGTCGGGCCCGTCGCGTCCTCCGCCGGGACCCAGTTCCTCGTCACTGTCGCCATAGGCGCCGGGATGCCGCTGCCGGAACCCGGCTGGCAGCGTGCGCTGCTGTTCGCCGGTGGCGCCGCGTGGCTGATCCTGCTGCGGCTGCTGCTGCCCTCTCCCGTACGCGTGAACGTCCGCACGAAGGGGCTCGGCTACCTCTACGACGGCGAGCGCGCCGCCGTCGCCTCCGTGTACGAAGCCGTGGCCCGGCTGCTCGACGCCGTCGGCGGCCCCGAGGCCCAGGCCCGCCGCGTCGCGCTGACCGCCGCCCTCGACCAGGCGCAGGACGCCCTGCGGCGCGGCCGCTCCGAGGCGTCCCTGCGGTTGCGCCGCCAGTACTCCGCCGCCCTCCCGCTTGCCGAGGCCGCCACCGCGCTCGCCTGGGCCGGGCAGCCGGTGCCCGCGCGGGCCGCGGAGGGGCCGCGCCGGCTCGCCGCCGCCGTGCGGTCCGGGGACGCGCCGGGCGCGCTGCCCGCTCCCGCTCGCGCCGACGCGGGGCTGCGGGCGCTCGACGAGTCGCTGCTGCGGGCCGCCGAGGCGTTCGACGGGAACGGTGCGCATGCGCCTGCGGCGGCTGAGCGGCGGGGGCCGGGGCGGAGCCCTGCGGACGCGACACCGGCACCGCTGCCGACGTCTCGGGGCTCTGCCCCGGACCCCGCGCCTCAATCGCCGGCGGGGCTTGAAATGCCCGCATCTCAATCGTCGGCGGGGCTTGAAATGCCGCTTGAATTGCCCGCGTCTCAATCCCAGGCGGGGCTTGGCGGGCGCGCGTCCGTGCGCGGTGTGTTGCGCAGGGCCGTCGGGCCCGCCGGGCGCGAGTACGGCGTCCGCGTCGGGCTCTCCTTCGGGGCCAGCGCCGCCGTCGCCCAGGCCCTGCACCCGCTGCACTGGTACTGGCTGCCCGCCACCGCCGTCTTCCTCGTCAAGCCGGACCTCGGGCCGCTCGCCTCGCGCGCGCTGTGCCGGGCCGCGGGAACCGTGGCCGGGGCCGTCCTGTTCGCCGGGCTCGCCGCCGTGCTGCCCGACCCCCTCGGGCTCGTCGCGCTCGTCGCCGCCTGCGGGGCGCTGATCCCCGTCGCCACCCGGCACTTCGCCGCGCAGACCGCCGTCGTCACCGTCCTCGTACTGTCCCTGGTGATGGTCGGCGGGGAACCGCAGGCGTCCTGGGGCCGGATCACCGAGACGCTGCTCGCCTGCGCCATCGTGCTGGTCGCCGGGCATCTGCCGCTGCCGGGCCGGCACCGCGGGGGCGGGGTGCGGGTGCGGCTCGCCGTCGCGCACGACGCCGCCCACGCCTACGTACGGCATGTGCTCAGCGAGTCCGGACAGGGCGCGGCGGGTGTCGACCGGCACGGGCGGTGGGCGCTGCGGCGCGAGGCGTACCGGACGCTCGCGCAGGCGCGGGCCGCCGCGGACCTGGCCGCCGCCGAACTGCCGGTGCTCGCGCGGCACTCGGACGGCTCGCGGCAGGTGACGGTCGCACTTGAACGGCTCGTCGACGCGACCACCGCGTGCGCGGTCCAGGTCGACGACACCGGGCGGGTGCCCGAGCAGCACGCGCGCAGGATCGACGTGCTGCTCGCGGAACTCGCCGCCTAGGCCCCAAAGCTACGGCCGCAGGTCGATCCAGACGGGCGCGTGGTCGGAGCCCGTCGCGTCCCGCCGGTCCTGCGGATCCGCGCCCACCGACGGCAGCGGTTCGAGCGCGGCGTCCTCCTCATGCGGCGCGCCCGTTCCCGCGCGGACCACGTGGCCGAGCAGCTCGTGCGAGACGAAGACGTGGTCGATCAGCTCGCGGTGGCCCGCGTGCACCCGCGAGTAGCGCTGCTCCTCCGGGATCAGCGGCGCCACGTTCCACAGCCGCTTCACGTCGCCCTTGTCGGCGTGGTCGAAGCCGGGCGTGCCGATCTCGGAGCCGGGCGGACCCTGGAGGATCTGGGTGGTCGCCGCGGCCGCCTCGTCGTTGAAGTCGCCCAGCACCGCGACGCGTTCCCGCCGGCCGTCCTCCCCGACGAGGGTGTCCGCGAGGGCGCGCACGGTCGCCGCCTCCGCCGCGCGCCGCTGGAGCGCGTAGGCCGCGTAGCGCGCCCGTTCGCCCTCGTTGCGCGGCACGAACCGGCCGCCCGGGTAGCCGAGGAGCTTCGACTTGAGGTGGCAGACGGCGGCCGTGAGCCAGGTCGCCCGGGTCGAGAAGTGCACGGCGAGCACGCCCCGGCCCGCCCGGTCCGCGGTCCTGCCGCTGTCGTCGACCTGCACCGGGCGCACGGCCTCGGGGAACGCGGCCGTGTCCGTGACCACGTTCACGATGACGTCGCTGAGGAAGCCGACCCGGATCCCGCGCTCGTCCGGATACTCCGACAGCGTCACCCGGTACCGGCCGTCGAGCAGTTGCACGAGATCGTCGAGCGCCGCCGGGTCGCCGACCTCCTGGACGCCGAGCAGGGTCGGCCGGAGCCGGTTCACGGTGGCGGCGAGCGAGGCGAGTTTCGCCTCGTAAGCGGCCTTGTCACGTAGGCCGTAGGGGCCGCCGGGGCGATAGAGGTTCTCCAGGTTCCAGGTTCCGACGAGCATGGCGTGCTCCGTCCTCTGGCCGGCCCGGACGGGCCGGGGCGGGCAGCGTCCCAGCGGCCCCGCGGGGAGGACAGCGCTCCTGCAGAAAATCAGGGACCCGTCCAGGGACCCGTCGGGGAATCGGTGACCCGACAGGAAATCAGGGCCTGTTCAGAAAAACTTCCGCCGCAGCGATGAGTTCCGCACCGGCACCCGGTCACCCCTGACGAGAGACACGACCGGAGGAGGAACCATGGGGCTGCCGAAGGTGGTCACGCGCGAGGAGTGGCGCGCCGCTCGCGAGGAACTGCTCGCCCTGGAGAAGGCGGCGACCCGCGCGCGGGACGCGCTGAACACACGGCGGCGCGAGCTGCCCATGGTCGAGATCGACAAGTCGTACGTGTTCGAGGGCCCGGACGGGAAGTCGGAGCTGCTCGACCTGTTCGAGGGGCGCCCCCAACTGGTCGTCTACCACTTCATGTTCGCGCCGGACTGGGACGCGGGCTGCCGCAGCTGCTCCGGATTCCTCGACCAGATCGGGCACTTGGCGCATCTGCGGGCCCGTGGCACGGAGTTCGCGGCGGTGTCCCGCGCGCCGTTCACCAGGATCCTGCCGTTCAAGGCGCGGATGGGGTGGACGGTGCCCTGGTACTCGTCCCATCTCAGCGATTTCAACCTGGACTTCGGTGCCACGGTGGTGGGCGAGGACGGCGTCCCGCAGGAGCAGCCCGCGATCAGCTGCTTCCTGCGCGAGGGGGAGCGGGTCTTCCACACGTACTCGACGTTCGCCCGCGGCATGGACCACATCGGGTTCACCACGAACCTCCTGGACCTCACCGCCCTCGGCCGCCAGGAGGAGTGGGAGGAACCGGCGGGGCGCGCGTCGGCCCTCGGCGCCCCGGCGGGCAGCGCGCGGGTGCGCTACCACGACGAATACCTCGACTGAGACGAGTACCTCGACCGAGACCCGCTGAGAGCCGCCGGAAGTCTCGGCACGGACGACCTGACCGCGTCTCAACCCGGTGTCATTCTCGTCACGTTGCGAGCCGGAACCGCCCCTGTCAACGTTCTCCCTCATGAAGCGCCAGGACGCATCGGGCGCCGCACATCGGCACGATCACGGGGGCAGGGACAAGTGATGATCAACGGACGAGTGGTGTTGCAGCGTTTCCCGGCGGGCGGACCCCGCGGCTCCTGGCCCGCGGAGGAGTACGCGAGCCGGCGCCGTCAGGAGGGCCAGCCGGCCGAGGTGGTCATGGACCTGGCGACGGACGCGTTCCTGGTGATCGTGCGGGAGCCGGCCGCCGATCCGGTGGGCTGACGCCCGCGGCGGAACCGGGACCTACGAGGCGCCGACCGAGCGCGACCACACCGGCGTGGTCCCGGTGACCCGGCACAGCGCGAGGTACAGCGGAATCGGCGGCGTGTACGGCACCGAATCCTCCGGGCAGTGCACGAGGGACGGGGCCCGCGGGGCATCGCGCACCAGGGCGCCCGCCGTGTAGGCCGCGGGCGCGGGCCACTCCAGGGACACATCGGAGTCCGAGGGCACGAGCCACCACCAGTGCGCCCCGTCCGCGTAGACACAGCCCATGCGCGGCAGCCGCTTCGCCATCGCCCGGCCGAACTCCTCGGGCACGGCGACGGCGTCGCAGCCGAGCGGCGCGGTCATGCCCGCGGGCACGCTGAGCCGCACGGGCCGGGCGCGGCCCGCACGCGGCGCGTCCGCGTGCTCCGGATGCCGGGGGCGACGCCTCCGGGCCAGTCCGGCCAGCGAGTTCAAGTGCATCGTCCGCTTGCCCGTTGTCACCACGCCCATCCGATCCCGTTTCGCACGTTCGTCGTTCCTCCGCCCGCCGTCCGGCAGGAGCGGACGTTCACCAGGCCCATCCGGCGCCGTCCGAGGCGCCCGGGACGGGGCCCGGCGGTTGCGGAGCCTCTTCGTCGCGGGGCAGTTCGGCCCAGACCAGGAGACCGGGCCCGGTCTCCTGGGCGCCCCACGCCGTGGCGACCGCGGCCACGAGAAGGAGCCCCCTGCCGTGCTCCTCCTCGGGCGCGACACGGCCCGCGCGCGCGTCGCCGGGGATGCAGCCCTCGTCCCTGACCGCTATCCGCAGCCGGTCACCGGCGTCGTCGCGCAGTTCGCGCAGTTCGCAGTGGATGCGCCGGCTCGCGGTGTGCACGATCGCGTTCGTGACCAGTTCGGACACGACGAGGGCCGCCGCGTCCAGGGTGTCCTCGCACGCGCCCCACGCACTGAGGTGAGTGCGCGTCACGCGCCGGGCCTGAGCGGCGGAGCCCGGATGGGGAGCCAGTTCGAAACTGCTGCGGCGGACCGCCGACGGGTGGGCCCCAGCCGGGGTACCCGAACGGTCACCGAGCGTAGTTTCGCCGGCTTCTGTTCCTAAAGGCGCAGACGGAGTCACGCTTGCCACTATCTCCCCGCCATGAACACTTGGCAAGGGCCACTCTGAAAAGTGCAGAGTGGCGTATGCCGTGTGGAGCGGGCATGGCAGACTGCTCGCAGCAGTGCGCCACGCGGCCTCAATCATGGGTGAACCGCAGGGAAACGGCCGGTGAGGGACGTCTTTCGGACCTTTTCTCGCGGTGTGAAGTGGCGGGATTCAGACATCAGGACTACTGGGAGGTAGGGGGCGTGAGCGAACCCCGGTCCGCTCCGACGGTCGGCCAGGTCGTTCTCGGCCGCCGCCTGCAGGACCTTCGCGAGGGCGCCGGGCTCAAGCGCGAGGAGGCCGCGAAAGTACTCCGCGTGACCGCCGCGACGATCCGCCGCATGGAGACCGCCGAGGTCTCGCTGCGGATCCCGTACGTCCAACTGCTCCTCAAGGCCTACGGCGTCGCCGACGACGAGGCGGCCTCCTTCGTGCAGCTCGCGGAGGACGCGAACAAGCCCGGCTGGTGGCAGCGCTACCACGACATCCTGCCCGGCTGGTTCTCGATGTACGTGAGCCTGGAGGGCGCGGCCCGGCTCATCAGGTCGTACGACCCGCACTTCGTGCCGGGCCTGCTGCAGACCGAGGACTACGCGCGCGGGGTGCTGGAGTCGGGCGCCATAGGGCGGGCCCTGGCCGAGGACCCCGACGTGGTCGAGCGGCACGTGGCCCTGCGCCTGCAGCGCCAGAACCTGCTCACCCGCGAGGACGCGCCCCGTCTGTGGGTCGTGATGGACGAGACCGCCCTGCGCCGCCCGGTCGGCGACGCGGACGTGATGCGTGGCCAGATCGACCGGCTCCTCGAGGCGATGGAGCTGCCGAACGTGACGCTTCAGGTCGCGGAGTTCGCCGCGGGCCCGCACCCGGGCACGTACGGCCCCTTCGTCCTGTTCCGATTTGCCATGTCAGAACTGCCGGACATGGTCTACAGCGAGTACCTGACAGGCGCGGTCTATCTCGACGCGCGCCCCGAGGTGGCCACCCACCTCGAAGTCATGGACCGCATGGCGGCGCATGCCGCGACGGCGCAACGCACAAAGGAGATCCTCCGTGATCTCCGCAAGGAGCTGTGAATGGACTCGATCAAGGACCGAATACGAGGCGTCGACGGCGAGCCGATCTACAACGGCATGCCGGCGCGCGAACTCGGCAGCGAGGGCTGGCACAAGCCCTGGAGCGGTGGCAACGGGGGCAACTGCCTCGAAGCCATGAAGCTGGCCGACGGGCGCGTCGCCGTACGTCAGTCCTCGGACCCGGACGGGCCCGCGCTGATCTACACCATCGGTGAGATCACCGCGTTCATCGAGGGAGCGAAGTCGGGGGCCGCGGACTTTCTGCTCTCGTGACGTACCGCGGGCCGGCCGTTTCAGCGGGCGGTCCGCTCAGACGGTCATCGGGCGGTCGTGCGCCCCGATCGGCTCCGGAAGCCGTGTGCGCCCCGTCAGCCAGCGGTCGACCGCGGCGGCCGCCGCCCGGCCCTCGGCGATCGCCCACACCACGAGCGAGGCGCCACGCCCCGCGTCACCCGCGACGAACACGCCGGGCACGCCCGTCGAGAACGCGGCGTCCCGCGCGAGCCGGCCCCGCTCGTCGACATCGAGGCCCAACTGGTCGATGAGGCCGCCGGCCCGGCGCTCGGGCCCGTGGAAGCCGAGCGCGAGCAGCACCAGATCGGCGGGCAGCGTCCGCCCCGTCCCCGGCAGCGGCCGGCGCCCCGCGTCCACTTCCACGAGATGCAGTTCCCGCACGTGCCCCGCCGCGTCCCCGGTGAAGCGCAGCGTGGAGGCGGCGAAGAGCCGGGCGTCCGCGTCGGCCGCCGGGGCCGTGCGCAGCTCACCGGCCTCCTCGTGCGCGGCGGAGAGCCGGTACAGCTTCGGGTACGTCGGCCAGGGCTCGACGTCCTCGTCGCGTGCCTCGCCCGGCCTGTCGTAGATGTCCAACTGCGTGACGGACGCGGCCCGTTCGCGGACCGCCGTGCCCAGGCAGTCGGCGCCGGTGTCGCCGCCGCCGACGATGACGACGTGCTTGCCGGTGGCTGAGAGCGGATCCGGCTGTTCTTCCTGCGCGGCGCGCGTCTCGTTCTCGTACTTGCGGTTGGCCCACGGCAGGTACTCCATCGCCTGCTCGACTCCGGTCAACTCCCGCCCTGGCACGTCGAGTTCACGCCAGGCCGTGGCGCCGGCCGCGATCACCACGGCGTCGTAGCGGGACCGCAGGTCGGCGGCCCCGAGGTCCCGGCCGATCTCCGTCGAGGTACGGAATCGCACGCCTTCCTTGGCCAACTGGTCGAGCCTGCGGTCCAGTTGTCGCTTCTCCAACTTGAACGCGGGGATCCCGTAGCGCAGCAGCCCGCCCGGCCGGTCGTCCCGCTCGTACACGGCGACGGTGTGCCCGGCCCGCGTCAGCTGCTGCGCGGCGGCGAGCCCGGCGGGGCCCGAGCCGACGACGGCGATGGTGCGGCCGCTGTGCCGCTCGGGCGGCTGCGCGGACACGAGGCCCTCGTCCCAGGCCCGGTCGGCGATGGCGACCTCGACGTTCTTGATGGTCACTGGAGCAGGAGGGGCGGCCCGCAGGGGCCCGGTTGAGGGTGGTGGTGGGAGGCGGGTGGGATGATTGATGGCGAGGACGCAGCCGGCCTCGCACGGGGCCGGACACAGGCGGCCGGTGAACTCCGGGAAGTTGTTCGTTGCGTGCAGCCGCTCGCTCGCCGCCCGCCAGTCGTCCCGCGAGACCAGGTCGTTCCACTCGGGGATCAGGTTCCCCAGCGGACACGCCTCGTGGCAGAACGGGATCCCGCAGTCCATGCAGCGGTCGGCCTGTGCCTCGACGATCGGCAGCAGACCGCCGGGGACGTACACCTCGTCCCAGTCGCGGACCCGCTCCCCGACGGGGCGGCGCGGTGCCTCCTGCCGGGGCGTGCTGAGGAAGCCCTTGGGGTCGGCCATGGCCGTCTCCCTACGCCGTGACTCCTGCCGGTGCTCCGGTTCTTTTCGTCACGATACGTCGGGTGGGCGCGGGCCGCTCCGGCTCACGTCAGGGCGAGCACGAACAGCGCGGAGGCGGCGGCGCCCGCCGCGGCCCGTACATGGTTCCACCGCACCCACTCGACGAGGTACGACCGCCACTGCGCGGCGGCGCTCTCGGACTCCTCGTCGCCGGAGAGGCCGGCGAGCGCCGCGTTGCGCGGCACGTTCGCCAGGACCGTCACGCCGAAGGACCCTGCCAGATACAGCCCACAGCCCACCAGCAGCTCGACGGCGCCCGGATCGGGCCAGAGCAGGAACGTCACGACCGCGATCACCGCGCACAGCACCGCCGCGCCGAGAAAGACGATCATGAACGGCGGCGTGAGGGCGGCGATGTTGATGGAGTTCATCGCGGCGATCCCCTGTGCGGCCGGCAGCGCGCCGAGCCCGCGCATCACGAACGTGGAGAACGCGATGAACACCCCTGAGCTCACGCCGCACCAGACCGCTCCCAGTACGACCAGCGCGAAATACGGACCTTCGATCATGCGTCCCCCCTGTCTGAGAGCGATCATGCCGCAGTTTGTCGGTTGTGGACAGTGATTTCACGATTACATTGAGCGAACGGTGCCGCTTGTGGCGGTTCTGTGGAGCACCTGCCACGCGTCCAGTACCGCCGCCACCTCCTCGGCCACCCGCGACCGGGCCTCCCTGCGGGGCAGGCCCGCCATCAGCAGGCGGTCGTACGGTGTGTCCACATGGCGCACGGCGGCCCGCACCGCCGCCGTGACCGCGCCCTGCGAGAACGCCCGCCCCGCCGCGCTCCGGCCCACCCGCCCGCTCCCGCGCACCCCGGCGTGCGCGGCGATCGCCGCGGCCCGGTCCGCCGGACAGCCGGGATACATCAGCAGGATCCGCGCCGCGAACTCCGTCACGAACACCGCGTCCTGCGCCGCCCGCCGCGCCGCGTCCCGCGCCCGCCGCCGGGCCCGTGCCTCCGCGTCCGCCAGACAGGGCGCCTCGGCCCGCGCGAGTGCCGCCTCCTCGACGAGCACGCCCTGCCGCTCGTACCGCCCGCGCCTTCGGTGGAAGCGCACGACGACGGCCGAGAGCGCGCTCTCCTCGCGCGCCCTGCGGGTCAGCGCCGTGTCCCCGCGCGGCAGGAACACGAGGTGCCCCAGGTCGGCGCAGTCCAGACAGCGGGGCTGCCCGCCCTCCAGGGTCAGCAGCCCGAGCGGCCCCCGCCGGCAGGCGCCGCACCGCTTGCGCTTGACCGGCTGGAAGACGAGGGGGCCGCGCGCGGCCTGCGGTGGGGCGGCTCTGGTCATACGAGCGTGATGCCCGCCCGGACGTCCCCTGCATCATGGAGGGCGTGCGACTCGAAGCGATCACCTGGGAACGGCTCGGCGAGGCCCTCGCCGAGCGGCTGCTCGACCTGAAGCCGGCCGACGGCGGCCCGTGGCTGAAGGTCGCCCTCGACGGGGCGCCAGCCGCCCGCCCCGGCGAGCTCGCCGCGCTGGTCTCCGAGGCCCTGCGCACCCGCGGCCGGTCCTCGCTCACGGTCGGCACCGAGGGCTTTCTGCGCCCGGCCTCGCTCCGGTTCGAGTACGGGCACCGGGACGTCGAGGCGTACTACAGCGGCTGGTTCGACACGGGCGCGCTGTGGCGCGAGGTGTTCGGACCGCTCGAACCGGACGGCACGGGCCGGGTCCTGCCCGACCTGTGGGACCCGGTCACGGATCGCGCGACCCGCAGCGGCTACGTCCAACTCCCGCCCGGCGGCGTGCTGCTGATGCACGGCCCGCTGCTGCTGCACCACTGGTTCCCCTTCGATCTGACCGTGCACGTGAGCCTGTCGCAGGGCGCGCTGCGGCGCCGCACCCCCGAGCCCGAGCAGTGGACGCTCCCGGCCTTCGAGCGCTACGACTCCGAGACCGGGCCCGCCGCGAGCGCCGACGTCGTCGTGCGCGCGGACGACCCGCGCCATCCGGCGTGGAGCGGGTGACCGCTCAGCCCCGTACGGTCGCGTGCGCCGCGTGCGCTGTGCGGGTCACAGCCAGCCGTTGCGCTTGAACCCCCGGTACACCACGAAACAGATCACCGCTATCACGGACATCATCAGCGGATAGCCGAACCGCCAGTGCAGCTCAGGCATGTACGTGAAGTTCATGCCGTAGACGCCGCAGCCCATCGTCGGCACGGCCACGATGGCGGCCCACGCCGTGATCTTGCGCATGTCCTCGTTCTGCGCGACCGTCACCTGCGCCAGGTGGGCCTGCAGGATCGAGTTGAGCAGTTCGTCGAAGGACGCTATCTGCTCCGCCGCCCGCAGCAAGTGGTCCGACACATCGCGGAAGTACGCCTGTATCTCGGGCGGCACGGCGGGGAAGGGGCGCCCCGAAAGCTCCTGTATCGGCCGCGACAGCGGCACCACGGCACGCTTCAACTCGAGCAGCTCACGCTTGAGTTGGTAGATCCGGCCGGGGTCGGCCTTCGCGCCGTTCTGCGCGAAGACGTCCGCCTCGACCTCGTCGATGTCCGCCTGGACCTCGTCGATCACTGTCAGATAGTCGTCGACGACGCTGTCCGCGATCGCGTGCAGTACCGCCGCCGGGCCCTTGGCCAACTGCTCCGTGTCCGCTTCGATGCGCTCGCGCACGGGGCCGAGCGAGCCGTGCCGGCCGTGCCGCACCGTGATCACGAAGTCCTGGCCGAGGAACACCATGATCTCGCCGGTGTCCACCACCTCGCTGGTGGCGGTCAGCTCCGCGTGGTCGACGTAGCAGACCGTCTTCAGCACCGCGAAGAGCGTCTGCCCGTACCGCTCCACCTTGGGCCGCTGGTGCGCGTGCACCGCGTCCTCGACGGCCAGGGGGTGCAGGTCGAACAGCTCGGCGATGTCCGCGAACTCCAGCTCCGACGGCTCGTGCAGCCCCAGCCAGACGAACCCGTCCGCGGCCTTGCGCACCGCGCGCACCGACTCGACGAGGTCGCTGTCGCCCGACTCGCGCACGCCCTCCCGGTAGGTCACGCAGTTCACCACCGCGGAGCCCAGCGGGGAGCGCGCCGGGTGGCTCAGGTCGACCCTGGGCGTGCGCCGCGCGAGCCGCGCGACCTTGCGCAGGCTGCTTACCCTGCGCAGACCGCCGACCTTCCGCAGATTGCCCGCCATCGACATGCTCGGCCCCTCCTGGCTTCCGTCCGCTCTCCGTCCTGCCCTCGTCGCGTCCTTGGCGCGCTCCTTGGCGCGTTCTTTGGCGCGGAGACGACTTGGTGGGTCAGTCTGCCAGCGGTCACCGACGGCGTGTCCAGCCCTGTGGGAACGGAATACTCCGCTCCGCTGCGCAATATCCCGTATTCAACGTTTGGGCTGGGATGATCGGTCCATGATGCGATCAGGCGAGCACGCGTACCTCCTCGACAACCGGCAGCCCGAGGCGGGGCGGCGCTTCGACGCCTTCTCGGTCCTCTTCGACCCCACGACGTTCCGGCACATCGAGCGGCTCGGCATCGGTTCCGGCTGGCGCTGCTGGGAGGTCGGCGCCGGCGGCACGTCGGTGGTCTCGTGGCTCGCGCGCAAGGTCGGCCCGACCGGCCGTGTCCTGGCCACCGACATCGACACGTCCTGGCAGACCGCCACGCCCCGCACGCCCGTCGAGGTGCGGCGCCACGACATCGGCCTCGACGAGCCGCCCGCGGAGAGCTTCGACCTGGTGCACGCGCGGCTCGTCCTGGTCCATGTCCCGGACCGGGAGCGGGCGTTGGCGTCGATGATCCGCGCCCTGCGTCCCGGCGGGCGGCTGCTCGTCGAGGACGCCGACCCCGCGCTCCAGCCCCTGCTCTGTCCGGACGAGGCGGGTCCCGCGCAGCAGTTGGCCAACCGGCTGCGGCACGGCTTCCGTTCCCTGCTCGCGGAGCGCGGCGCCGACCTGGGCTACGGCCGCAGGCTGCCCGGCCTGCTGCGGGCGGCGGGCCTGCGCCAGGTCGAGGCGGACGCGTACTTCCCGCTGGCCTCACCGGCCTGCACGGCGCTGGAGACGGCGACGGTCGGGCAGATCCGCGAGCGGCTCGTGACGGCGGGCCTTGCGACGGACGACGAGATCGACCAGCACCTGGCGAATGTCGCCGAGGGCACCATGGACCTGGCGACGGCTCCGCTGATCTCGGCGTGGGGGAGGAAGTAGGGCTGCGCCCCCCGCGGGGCGCAGCCCACTCCCACTTCCCCTCCCGGCCGGCCTCAGACGGGCCGGACTCCGCTCAGCGCGCCGTGCGGGTCGAGGACGTACTTGCGGCTCGCGCCCTGGTCGAACTCCGCGTAGCCGCGCGGCGCGTCCTCGATGCCGATCACGGTCGCGTTGACGGCCTTCGCGATGTGCACGCGCTCGTGCAGGATCGCCATCATCAGCCCCCGGTGGTACTGCATCACCGGGCACTGACCGGTCGTGAACTGGTGGCTCTTCGCCCAGCCGAGGCCGAGCCGCACCTTCAGCGTCCCGGTGCGCGCGTCCTGGTCGACGCCGCCCGGGTCGTCGGTGACGTACAGGCCGGGGATGCCGAGCGCGCCACCGGCCGCGGTGAGCCCCATCAGCGAGTTGAGGACCGTGGCCGGTGCCTCGGGTGCGTCCGGGCCGTGCGCGCGGGCCTCGAAGCCGACCGCGTCCACGGCCGCGTCCACCTCGGGCACCCCGAGGATCTCGGCGACCTGCTCCTCCACGGTGCCGCGCGTGAGGTCGACCGTCTCGCAGCCGAAGCTCCGTGCCTGCGCGAGCCGTTCGGCGTTCATGTCGCCGACGATCACCACGGCCGCCCCGAGGAGCTGCGCCGACGCGGCCGCCGCGAGCCCGACGGGCCCGGCTCCGGCCACGTACACCGTCGAACCGACCTTCGTGCCCGCCGTCACCGCGCCGTGGAACCCGGTCGGGAAGATGTCGGAGAGCATGGTCAGGTCCAGGAGCTTCTCGCGCGCCTGCTCGGCGTCGGGGAAGCGCAGCGCGTTGAAGTCCGCGTAGGGGATCATCGCGTACTCGGCCTGGCCGCCGACCCAGCCGCCCATGTCGACATAGCCGTAAGCCGCCCCGGGGCGTGCCGGGTTGACGTTCAGGCAGATGCCGGTCTTGCGCTCCTTGCAGTTGCGGCAGCGCCCGCAGGCGATGTTGAACGGCACGGAGACGATGTCCCCGACGTCCAGGAACTCGACGTCCGGGCCCTTCTCCACGATCTCGCCGGTGATCTCGTGACCCAGGACGAGGCCCTCGGGCGCCGTGGTGCGGCCGCGCACCATGTGCTGGTCGCTGCCGCATATGTTGGTGGCGAGCACCTTGAGGATCACGCCGTGCCGACAGGTCCTGCCCACGTTCTGCGAGGCCACTCCGGGCCCGTCCTTCAGCTCAAGGGTCGGGTGGTCGATGGTCCTGACCTCGACCGTGCCCGGCTTGAGATATGCGACTGCCCTGTTTCCGCTCATCCCTGATCGCCGTCCCTTCGGCTCCGTGACTCGTCTACGGCGGATGCTCCGGCTGTGCGCACGGCGGAGTCTGCTACCGAAACGGCGTTCTGAGGAGCCTTCCGGCCGCAGTTGTTGAAGCCTCGACGAGCCGTCGAGTCGGCGGGACCCGTACGGCACAGGCCGTCCAGTGAGAGCAGAGGCACAGGTCGTCTACGGTGACTGGCCATGACCACGAACGACCGACCCGCGACCGCCCTGGGCTCCTTCGCCGTCCACGTCCCGGACGCGGAGCTCGAACCCGAGCCCCTCGACCCCGCACAGATCGTCTCCGGCGCCCCCGAGGTGACCGGCAAGGTGCTGTGGGAGTCCGTCGACGGCAAGCAGCTGCGCGGCATCTGGCAGATCACGCCCGGCGTGGTCACCGACACGGAGGCCAACGAGCTGTTCGTGGTCGTCAGCGGCCGCGCCACGGTCACGGTCGAGGGCGGCGAGAGCCTGGAGCTCGGCCCCGGCACGGCCGCCGTGCTGCGCGAGGGCGACCGGACGACCTGGACGGTGCACGAGACCCTGCGCAAGGCGTACCACATCACCCTGGGCTGAGCCCGCGCCCGAACAGCCGCTTCCGCTAAGGGTGTTGGGTCCGCCGCGTGAACAGCGCCAACGCCCCGAGCGGCAGCAGCAGGCACGCCGCGGCCAGGTTCAGCCACGCGTAGCTCGCCGTCGCCACCACGATGCCGGCCGTCGCGCCGCCGATCCCCGCCGACAGGCTCGTCGTCAGATCGGAGAGGCCCTGCGCGGCGGCCCGCGCGGCCTGCGGCACCGAGTCCGTGAGCAGCGCGGAGCCCGCGACGAGCCCGGCCGACCAGCCGAGCCCGAGCAGGAACAGCGCCGCCGCGCTCTGCCCGTGACTCCCGCCCGCGGTCCCGGCGAGCAGCGCCGCGCACGCGAGCAGGCCCACCGCGAGCCCGATCACCGTCAGTCGCCCGAACCGGTCGGCGAGACGCCCCATGACCGGAGAGAACGCGTACATCCCCGCGATGTGCCCGCTGATCACGAGCCCGATCAACTCGATGCCCGCGCCGTGGTGTTCGAGGTCGACCGGCGTCATCGACATCACGGACACCATCGCCGTGTGCGACACCGCCACCGTGACGAGGGCCAGCCGGGCGCGGGGGGACGCGGACACCGCCGCGAACCCCGCCCGTATGGAGCGCGCGGCCGGCGACTGCTCCTCCGCGGGGGCCAGGGACCGCGCGGTCAACAGCGGGTCCGGGCGCAGCGACAGGTGCACCACGATCGCCGATATCAGGAACACCCCGGCCGCCCAGACGAACGGTCCGGCCTCCGCCGGTATGCCGAGCCCGGAGACGCTGCGGCCCGCGGGCGCCGCTATGTTCGGTCCGAGGACGGCGCCGATGGTGGTGGCCCACACGACGGTCGAGATGGCGCGGGCCCGCCGGTCGGGCTCCGCCAGGTCGGCGGCCGCGTACCGGGCCTGGAGGTTGGCGGAGGACGCCGCGCCGAAGCCCATCAGGCCGATCAGCAGCAGCGGAAACGTGCCGATCGCCGCGGCGACGACGGTCACCACGGCCCCCAAGGTGCCGATCAGATAGGCCAGTACGAGGCCGGCCCGCCGCCCACGGGCGTTCATCAGCGCGGCCAGCGGCACCGACAGCACCGCGGTCCCCGCGACGCTCGCCGTGGACGCGAGGCCGGAGAGCGCCTCGTCTCCGCTGACCTTCTTGGCGAGCACGGCGGCCAGCGCGATCCCGGTGGCGGTCCCGAGCCCGCCGAGTATCTGCGAGGCGACGAGCACCCGCTGCGTACGCCGCTGCAGCGCCTCCGTCCCCGGCTCGGCGTCGCCGGTCCGCCCGACCGGGTCGGTGCTCCCGCCCTGCGGTGGCACATCCTCCGGCCGCCGCAACTGCCCCTCGTCCGTGCTCAACTCACAACCCCCCGATCAACCCCGTGGACCCTGCCCGTCCGCCCCACCCCAGGACCGTCTCAGAACAACGGCTCGGGCAACACCCCTTCCAGGGCGAGCAACTTCCGCTTCGTCTCGAGCCCGCCCCCGAAGCCGCCGATCCCGCCGTCGCGCTCCACGACCCGGTGGCACGGCACCACGACCGGCAGCGGATTGGCCCCCATGGCCAGGCCCACGGCCTGCGCGGCGCCCGGCTGTCCGACCCGGTGGGCCAGATCCCCGTACCCGACGACCGCCCCGAACGGCACCCCGGCGAACAGCTCGCGCAGCACCTCCCGGTTGAAGCCGGTGATCAGCGACCAGTCGAGCGGCACATCGAACTCGCGCCGCCGCCCGGCGAAGTACTCGGCGAACTGCCGTATCGCCTCGGCGAGCAGCGGGGAGTCGGGTGCCTCGACGGGCTCGGCCCCGAGCCGGGAGCCGAGCCGGTCGAGCGCCTTGTCCCGCACCGCGTCGGTGGCGTGGAAGACCACGTTCACCAGACCGGCGTCCGTCGCGGCGAGCAGCAGCGGGCCGATGTCGCTGCGCACGACTGCCCATACGGCCTGCCGCGGCGCGGCGGGAGGGGTCTCGATCGGTCCAGTGGCGTTCATGCCGACCACGGTACGGCCGGGCACTGACAACGCCGGGCGGGTCAGCCGCCGACGGCCGCCCGCACCACGTCAGGGGCGTTGCTGATGATCCCGTCGACGCCGTAGCCGGCCACCTTCTGCGCGGTCTTCGCGTCGTTGACGGTCCAGGTGTACGACTCGAGCGGCTTGCCGTGCGGGCCCTTGAGCGCGTGCACCGCCTTGACGTAGTCCGCCGAGATCGTCGAGTGCGACGGATTGACCTGGTCGGCGAACTTCGCGTACGCGGGCAGCTCGGACACGGCGGGTGTGCCGAGGAAGCCCGTCTTGATGTCCGGGCGCCGGGCGTGCACGGTCCGCACGCTGTCCGCGTTGAAGCTCTGGATGATTAGCCGGTGCTTGACGTCCCAGGAGTCCAGCCAGCCGTCCCTGTGCAGCTGGTGCAGGATCTGGTCCTCGATGCCCGGGTACAGCTCGGGCGACTTGATCTCCATGAGCAGCTTCTGGTGGTTGCGGTCGACGCGCCGCAGGTACTCGTGGAGCGTCGGGATCCGGGTGCCCGTGTACTCGGCGCCCTTCCAGCTGCCCGCGTCCAGCTTGGCGATCTCGCTCGAGGTGAAGTCCGCCACGTTCCACGGGGAGCGGTCCGGATAGACCTGCTCGACGTTGGTGGTGCGGGCCAGTGTGGTGTCGTGCAGGACGACCAGGGCGCCGTCCTTGGTGCGCTGCACGTCGTTCTCGACCCAGGTGCCCCCCAGGGCGCGCGCCCGGTCGATGGCCGCCAGGGTGTTCTCGGGGGCGTACGCGGAGGCGCCGCGGTGGGCGACGACCACGGTTCTGTTGGGTTGGGGGGCGGCTTGTGCAGCGGTGGGCAGGACCAGGACACCGATGACGACGGAGCCCGCCACTGCGGTCAGGGCGGCTGCTGTGCGTCCGTACACGTGTGCTCCTCATGCGTCGTGGAATCACGGACTGTACGAGATTGACAGCAGAGAGCGAACGAAGAGTAGGCGCAGGATGGTCAGGAGTTGAACGGAGTCACTCAACTGCGGCCGACCCCCGTGTCGTGCGCCCGGTTTCTTTGCCGGAAAATCGTTCGGACGTTCCTGTGTGCGCTTTAATCTCCACCTCACCCGCGGCCGCCTCGGCCGCCGCGCGCGAAGGGACGAGCTGCACACCTCACGGAAATCCAGTCGGAAGGGCTGTCACGCATGCAGGGTTCGGTCGACGGCTTCAGTTACGGGCTCGTCACACCGGTGGTGGCGTATCTCATGGCCTGCATCGGAGGCGCCCTGGGGCTGCGCTGCACCACCAGATCCCTGCTCGTCGCCAACACCTGGCGGATGGGGTGGCTCGCCCTGGGATCGGCGGCGATCGGCTCCGGGATCTGGACCATGCACTTCATCGCGATGATGGGCTTCAGCGTGAAGGGCATGACGATCCGCTACGACCCGCTGACCACGTTCGCGAGCCTCGGCGTGGCCGTCCTCATGGTCGGCATCGGCGTCTTCATCGTCGGCTACAAGGGCGCGACCGGCCCGGCCCTGTTCACTGGAGGCACCATCACGGGCCTCGGGGTCGCGTCCATGCACTACCTCGGAATGGCCGGAATGCGTCTTCACGGGACGATCAGTTACAACACGTTCACCGTGGTCGCCTCCGTGGTCATAGCCATGGTGGCGGCGACCGCCGCCCTGTGGGCGGCCGTCCAGGTGCGCGGCATCATGTGGAGCCTCGGCGCGAGCCTGATCATGGGGCTCGCCGTCTCGGGGATGCACTACATGGCGATGGCGGGGGTCAGCGTCCACGCGCACACCGATGCCGCGGGCGCCCTCGGAGGGGACTCGGCCGCCGCCATCCTCGGTCCCATGCTGATCGGCCCGCTGAGCTTCCTGCTGCTGGCCGGAGTGGTCGTGGTTTTCGACCCGATGCTGGTGACGGGCCGCCCCGACTGGCGGGACGGCCGAGCGGCGCAGGCCCGGCTCGGCACCCCCGCGCCGACCGTCCCGCGGCTGCGCCGCCCGCTGCGGCGACCCACGTCGCGCACCCCGCAGGACTGGTGACCCGGAGCCCCTGAAGGCCGGGCCCCACAGGGGTTCGGACCCGGTTGTCAGTGGTGGGTCGTACGGTTGGTTCCATGCGGCCCGTATCCAAGATCGAACGCACGGTGGCGCCCTTCGAGGTCGTCAGCCCGTACCAGCCCAGCGGTGACCAGCCCGCGGCCATCGCCGAGCTGGAGAAGCGCGTCTCCGGGGGCGAGAAGGACGTCGTCCTGCTCGGCGCGACCGGCACCGGCAAGTCCGCCACCACGGCGTGGATGATCGAAAAGCTCCAGCGCCCCACGCTCGTGATGGCGCCGAACAAGACGCTGGCCGCCCAGCTGGCCAACGAGTTCCGCGAGCTGCTGCCGAACAACGCGGTCGAATACTTCGTCTCGTACTACGACTACTACCAACCCGAGGCGTACGTGCCGCAGTCGGACACGTACATCGAGAAGGACTCCTCGATCAACGAGGAGGTGGAGCGCCTGCGGCACTCCGCGACGAACTCGCTGCTGACCCGCAGGGACGTCGTCGTGGTCGCCTCCGTCTCCTGCATCTACGGCCTCGGCACCCCGCAGGAGTACGTGGACCGCATGGTCCCCCTGAAGGTCGGGGACGAGATCGACCGGGACGACCTGCTGCGCCGCTTCGTGGACATCCAGTACACGCGCAACGACGTGGCGTTCCAGCGCGGCACCTTCCGGGTGCGCGGCGACACCATCGAGATCTTCCCCGTCTACGAAGAGCTCGCGGTCCGCATCGAGATGTTCGGCGACGAGATCGAATCGCTCTCCACGCTGCACCCGCTCACCGGCGAGGTCATCAGCGACGACGACTCGCTGTACATCTTCCCGGCGACCCACTACGTGGCGGGTCCCGAGCGCCTGGAGCGCGCGGCCAACGACATCGAGAAGGAGCTGGAGGAGCGTCTCGCCGAGCTCGAGAAGCAGGGCAAGATGCTCGAGGCCCAGCGCCTTCGCATGCGCACCACGTACGACCTGGAGATGCTCCGCCAGATCGGCTCCTGCTCCGGCGTGGAGAACTACTCGATGCACTTCGACGGCCGCGAGCCCGGCTCCCCGCCGAACACGCTGCTCGACTACTTCCCGGACGACTTCCTGCTCGTGATCGACGAGTCGCACGTCACCGTGCCGCAGATCGGCGCCATGTACGAGGGCGACGCCTCCCGCAAGCGCACCCTCGTGGACCACGGCTTCCGGCTGCCCTCCGCGCTCGACAACCGCCCGCTGAAGTGGGAGGAGTTCCAGGAGCGCATCGGTCAGACCGTCTATCTGTCGGCGACCCCCGGCAACTACGAGCTCTCGCGCGCGGACGGTCACGTCGAGCAGATCATCCGCCCCACCGGCCTCGTCGACCCCGAAGTCGTCGTGAAGCCCACCGAGGGGCAGATCGACGACCTGGTGCACGAGATCCGTACGCGCACCGAGAAGGACGAGCGCGTCCTGGTCACCACGCTCACCAAGAAAATGGCCGAGGACCTCACGGACTACTTCGTCGAGCTCGGCATCCAGGTCCGCTATCTGCACAGCGACGTCGACACCCTGCGCCGCGTCGAGCTGCTGCGCGAGCTGCGCGCGGGCGAGTTCGACGTGCTGGTCGGCATCAACCTGCTGCGCGAGGGCCTCGACCTGCCCGAGGTCTCCCTGGTCGCGATCCTCGACGCCGACAAGGAAGGCTTCCTGCGCTCCGGCACCTCGCTGATCCAGACGATCGGCCGCGCGGCGCGCAACGTGTCGGGTCAGGTCCACATGTACGCGGACAAGATCACGCCGGCGATGGAGAAGGCCATCGACGAGACCAATCGCCGCCGCGAGAAGCAGGTCGCCTACAACGAGGCGAACGGGATCGACCCCCAGCCCCTCCGGAAGAAGATCAACGACATCGTGGCGTCCATCGCGCGCGAGGACGTCGACACGGAGGCGCTGCTCGGCACCGGATACCGCAAGGGCGGCAAGGACGGAAAGGGTGCCAAGGCCCCCGTGCCCGCCGCCGGGAAGGCGGAGGCGCCGGCCAAGAAGAAGCGCGGCAAGGCGGAGGAGACGGTTCCCACCGACCGTCCCGCGGCCGAGCTGTCGGGGCAGATCGAGGAGCTGACCGAGCGGATGCGGGCGGCCGCCGCGGACCTGCAGTTCGAGGTCGCGGCACGGCTGCGCGACGAGGTGTCGGAGATGAAGAAGGAACTGCGGCAGATGAAGGAGGCAGGCATCGCCTGACCTGCCACGACGGGCGGGGTGACGGGGGCATGTCGCAAGACCGCCACAAAACCCCGCCCGCCCTGGCGGCGCTGTCGGTGCCGCCCTCTAGGGTTTGGGCCAACCGCGCACTTGGCGCGGCAACAGGGGACGGTCCGAGAGGGGACAGCGCGTGGGCATCGACTTGACCAAGGGTCAGGCCATCAGCCTGGAGAAGCGGGGCGGGGGCACCCTCACCGCCGTACGGATGGGACTCGGCTGGCAGGCGGCACCTCGGCGCGGCCTGTTCGGCACGCGCACGCGCGAGGTCGACCTCGACGCGTCGGCGGTCCTCTTCGCCGACAAGCAGCCCGTCGACGTGGTCTTCTTCCGCCACCTCGTCAGCGACGACGGCTCGGTGCGGCACACCGGTGACAACCTGGTCGGTGGCGCGGGCCAGGGTGGTGACGACGAGTCGATCGTCGTCGACCTGCAGCGCGTCCCGGTCCACATCGACCAGATCGTCTTCACGGTCAACTCCTTCACAGGGCAGACCTTCCAGGAAGTGCAGAACGCGTTCTGCCGGCTGGTCGACGAGACGACGGGCGAGGAGCTCGCCCGCTACACGCTGGACGGCGGCGGAAAGTACACCGCGCAGATCATGGCGAAGGTGCACCGGGACGGCGCGGGCTGGAAGATGACGGCCCTGGGAGAAGCGGCGCAGGGGCGCACGTTCCAGGACCTGATGCCCTCGATCCTGCCCGGCCTGTAGCGGACCCACGATGGCGGCCGAACTGGTGAGGGGGCAGAACCACCCCCTCGCCCAGACCCGTCTGGAGATCCGGGTGTCGGCCGGCCGGCCGGTCGTCGCGGGCGCCACGCTCGCCGACGACCGGGGCGCCGTGCGCGGCGCGGACCGGATCGTCCACACCGGCGCGCCCGCGCTGCCGGGCATCGAGGTCCCGCGCCAGGCGGCGGCGGACCACCGCCTGGCCGTCGACCTGGACGCGATGCCGCAGGACGTGCACCGCGTCACCGTCCTTCTGGCGCTGCCCGTGGGCGACGGCGGCCCGGCCCGGTTCGGCGCCGCGGCAGCCCCGTTCATCGCCGTCGGCGGCCCCGACGGCGTGGCGGAGGCCAGCTACACGATCACCGACCTCGACACGGAGTCGGCGGTCGTCGCCCTGGAGTTCTACCGCAGGCAGGGCGCCTGGAAGGTGCGCGCCGTCGGCCAGGGCTACGCCGACGGCCTCGCCGCGCTCCTCGCCGACCAGGGCCTGCCGGACGCGCAGGCGCTCGCCGGCTCCGTCCACGACGCCGTCGCCCGGGGCCGCGACCGCGCGGTGGCGCCTCCGCCGCGTACTCCGGAGGCCACGGACGGGTCCCACGTCCGCGCGGCGGCCACCGCGGGCCACGCCTCCGGCGCCCGGCCTCCGGGCGCCCCTGCGCCCACGCCCGCCGCGGCGCCGGGCGGACCCATCGACTACACGCACCCCGGCCGCGGGGACCGCGAGCCGTCCGAGCCGGCGCGGCAGCCCGCGGCGCCTGTCGCCGGAGACGCGACGGGCTGGTCCTTGGACGAGCGGCTCTACAACCAGGTGTGGGGCATGTTCGAGGACCTGGCCCGCGCCACGGCCGCGTACCGCGGCGCCGTCGGTTTCGCGGACTCCCGCCTGGAGCGCGAGCTCGACGGGGCCCTCGCCGACTCCGCCGACCCGCGCAGCCGCCTCGACGGCCAGGGCGACGCCGCGCGCGAGGCCGCCCGCGCCCGGCATGCCGCCCTCGTCGACCGGGCCAGGGAGGCGCTCGACCGGGACCTCGCGCAGCTCGTCGCCGAGGCCGAGGTCGTCGAGCCCGCGCTCCCGGCGGCGTACGCGGGCTGGGACAGCCCTTGCTGGCACGCCTACCGCAGCCCGCTGGAGAGCCCCATGGCGGTCCGGGTCGGGGAGCTGAGCCTGCCCGAGAGCGAGAGCGCCGGGCTGCGCATCCCGATGCTCGTACGGCTGCCGCTGGAGCGCGGGCTGTGGATCGACGCGGGACCCTCCGCCTCCGACGGCCTCGCCGATGCCGACGCACTACGCGCGCGTGCCGCCCACACCGCCGTCCTCCATGCGGCCCGGCTGCTCGCGGCCCATCCGGCGGGCGGGTTCGGCGTGCACGTCATCGACCCGGCCGGTACCGCGGTCGGCGCGCTCGCCCCGCTCGTGGACGCGGGCGTGCTCGCCGGGCCGCCGGCCAGGGGAGCGGCAGGGGTCGCGGACACCCTGACCCGGCTGACCGAGCGCGTCGACCTCGTACAGATGGCGGTCCGGGCGGGCGCGGCCGACGCGCTGCCACCGGACCTGGACGTCGCCGAGCAGCTCCTGATCGTGCACGACTTCCCGCACGGCTTCGACGACCGGTCCATCACCCGACTGCGCTACCTCGCGGACGAGGGCCCTGCGGTCGGCGTGCACCTGATGCTCGTCGCCGACCGGGAGGACGCCGCCGAGTACGGACCGTTGCTCGACCCCTTGTGGCGCGCCCTGCTGCGCCTCACCCCCGTCCCGGACGACCATCTGACCGATCCCTGGGTCGGCCACGCATGGACGTACGAGCCGTCGACGGTCCCTCAGGGCAGCCAGATCCTGCGTCAGGTGCTCGCGGAGGTGGCGGAAGCCCGTCGAAGGAGGGGCCTTTGACCTGCGGACTTGGTGACTTCTTTACCTTTCCCTTTACCTCTCATGGGTGTTTCTAGTACGCTCCTTGACGCGGAGGGGAGTACTCCAACGCGGCGTTCCCGTCAGTACGGACGACAGGCCAGAAGGCATCGATCCCGGGGCGCCGGCCCGAGACCCGCCAAGGCGCTCGGGTGGAAGAGACCTCCGGCAGCGACGACGCTGATCAGTAGCCGTACGACGCCGGAGGCGCAGTAGTGGACGTATCAATGACTGTGTGGGTGCTGACCGTTCTCGGTCTGTGCGCCCTCATCGCGGTCGACTTCTTCATCGGGCGCAAGCCCCACGATGTGTCGATCAAGGAAGCGGGCATCTGGACGATCGTCTGGATCGTGCTCGCCGCGCTGTTCGGCGTCGGCGTGATGGTCTGGGGGAGCAGCCAGGCCGGCGGCGAGTTCTTCGCGGGCTTCATCACCGAGAAGTCGCTCAGTGTGGACAACCTCTTCGTCTTCATCCTGATCATGGCGAAGTTCTCGGTGCCCACCCAGCTGCAGCAGCGCGTGCTGCTGTTCGGTGTGCTGATCGCCCTCGTGCTGCGCGCGATCTTCATCGCGGCCGGCGCGGCGATCATCTCCAGCTTCTCGTGGGTCTTCTACATCTTCGGCGCCTTCCTCCTGTACACCGCCTGGAAGCTCATCAAGGAGGCCATGGCGGACGAAGAAGAGGAGGAGTTCGAGGAGAACCGCATCCTCAAGTCGATCGAGAAGAAGTTCGGCGTCGCGGACCGGTACCACGGCACGAAGCTCTTCATCCAGCAGCACGGCAAGAAGGTCATGACGCCGCTCCTGGTCGTCATGCTCGCCATCGGCATGACCGACGTGCTGTTCGCGATGGACTCGATCCCGGCGATCTTCGGCCTGACCCAGGACCCGTACATCGTCTTCACCGCCAACGCGTTCGCCCTGATGGGCCTGCGCCAGCTGTACTTCCTCATCGGCGGCCTGCTCAAGAAGCTGGTGCACCTCAGCTACGGCCTGTCGGTGATCCTCGGATTCATCGGCGTGAAGCTGATCCTGCACGCGCTGCACGAGTCCGGGGTGCACGTACCGGAGATCTCCATCCCGGTCTCGCTCTCCGTCATCTGCGGCGTCCTGATCGTCACGACGATCACCAGCCTCATCGCCTCGAAGAAGCAGGCGGAGAGGGACGCGGCCGAAGCGGCTCAGAAGGACAGCATCGAGGCCTGACGGCGTCGGGCGTAGGAATTACCAGCACCGGGAGCGGTGCGCGGCCGATTGCCGCGCGTCGTTCCCGGTGCTTCGTTGTGCCCTGAGCGCGTCCCACGGGGGCGCGAGGGCACGACGGGGGAGGACCCCATGAAGTTCGTCCAGATCATCGACTTCGAATCGCAGCGGTTCGGCGAGATGCGGGAGCTGCTCGAAGCCTTCGAACAGCGGATGCAGGGCACCGAGGGCGGCCCCACGCACCGGATGATGCTCAAGGACCGGGACTCCACGGGCCGCTATCTCGCGGTCATCGAGTTCGAGTCCTACGAGGACGCGATGCGCAGCAACGATCACCCCGAGGTGGCCGAGCTCAACAAGCAGCTCTCGGCCCTGTGCACCCGCCCGCCGGCCTTCATCAACTGCGACCTGAAGGACGTGCGCGAGCTCAAGTGACCTGCGCGCGGCGCCCCGCGCCCGCCGGGCGCCGCCGCCCGCGAAGTCGCGCCCCCACCCCGCCGCGGGCACCATCGATGAATGATCACCAGAGTGCGGGCGCTGAGTACGCAGTGGACCGTGGTGGTGCCGCTGATCGCGATCGTGCTGCTCGCGTTCACCTGGGGGCGCGATCTGCCCGGTGCCGTGGTCGCCGTCGTCGCGGTGGTCCTCGCGGTCTCCGTGCTCGCGGCCGTGCACCACGCGGAGGTCGTCGCCCACCGGGTCGGTGAACCCTTCGGTTCGCTCGTGCTCGCCGTGGCCGTGACGATCATCGAGGTCGCGCTGATCGTCACTTTGATGGCCGACGGCGGGGCCAAGAGCTCCACGCTCGCCCGCGACACCGTGTTCGCCGCCGTCATGATCACCTGCAACGGCATCGTCGGCGTCAGCCTGCTGGCGGCCGCGCTGCGGCACCGCGTGGCGGTCTTCCAGTCCGAGGGCACCGGGGGAGCCCTCGCCACCGTGGCCACGCTCGCGACGCTCTGCCTCGTCCTGCCGACCTTCACCACCAGCAAGCTCGGCCCGGAGTTCTCCACCTCCCAACTGGTCTTCTCGGCCGTCGCCGCGCTCGTCCTGTACGGGCTCTTCGTCGCGACGCAGACCGTCCGCCACCGCGACTACTTCCTGCCGATCACCAAGCACGGCGAGGTGATCGACGCCGACGACCACGCCGACGTGCCGAGCACCCGGACCGCCCTGCTCAGCCTCGGCCTGCTCGGGCTCGCCCTGGTGGCCGTCGTCGGACTCACCAAGGGCGTCTCGAAGACGATCGAGCAGGGGGTGGAGGCGGCCGGCATGCCGCAGGCGGTGGTCGGCGTGATCATCGCGCTGCTCGTGCTGCTGCCCGAGACCATCGCGGCGCTCCGCGCGGCCCGCAGGGACCGCGTGCAGACCAGCCTCAACCTCGCCCTCGGCTCGTCCATGGCGAGCATCGGCCTCACGGTGCCCGCCGTCGCCATCGCCTCGTACTGGCTGACCGGGCCGCTCGTCCTCGGGCTCGGCGCCACCCACATGGTGCTGCTGGCGCTGACCATGGTGGTCGCGACCCTGACGATCGTCCCGGGCCGTGCCACACCGCTCCAGGGCGGCGTCCACCTGGTGATCCTCGCCGCGTACATCGAGCTCGCCGTCACGCCCTGACCGCCCTGTGACCACCCCCTTCGGGCAGTGGTGACACCGTGATAGACCCTCAAGGAGCAAACGCTCTTCTACGGAGGTCACTCGTGCCGCGCACGCTCGCCAACGCCCCGATCATGGTTCTCAACGGCCCGAACCTGAACCTGCTCGGCAAGCGCCAGCCGGAGATCTACGGCCGCGACACCCTCGCCGACGTCGAGGCCCTGTGCGTGAAGGCGGCCACCGCGCTCGGCGCCACCGTCGACTTCCGGCAGTCCAACCACGAGGGCGAGCTGGTCGACTGGATCCACGAGGCGCGCGAGAACCACGTCGGCATCGTGATCAACCCGGCCGCCTACTCGCACACCTCCGTGGCGATCCTGGACGCGCTCAACACCTGTGACGGCATGCCGGTGGTGGAGGTCCACATCTCCAACATCCACCAGCGCGAGGCGTTCCGGCACCACTCCTACGTGTCGCTGCGCGCCGACGGCGTGATCGCCGGATGCGGCGTGCAGGGATACGCGTTCGGCGTGGAGCGGGTGGCGGCGCTCGCCGCGCCGGGGACGGCGCAGGCGTAGAGCGTCCCCTGTGGGCGGGCCGAAGCGAAACGGCCCGCCTATCAGGAGGTCACCAGCCCCGCTCGCGCCACTCCTGGAGGTGGGGGCGCTCGGCGCCCAGCGTCGTGTCGCCCCCGTGGCCCGGGTAGACCCACGTCTCGTCCGGCAGCGTGCCGAAGATCTTCGTCTCGACGTCCTCGATGAGGCTCGCGAAGGCCTCGGGGTCCTTCCACGTGTTGCCCACGCCGCCCGGGAACAGGCAGTCACCGGTGAAGACGTGCGGGTGGCCGTGCGGGTCGTCGTAGACCAGGGCGATCGAACCGGGCGTGTGGCCGACCAGATGGCGGGCGGTGAGCGTGATCCGGCCGAACTCGATGGTGTCCCCGTCGGCGACGGCGACGTCCGTCGCCACCGGAATCCCCTCGACGTCCTCGCGCCCCGCGTACGTGCGCGCGCCGGTCGCCTCCACGACCTCCTGGAGGGCCTGCCAGTGGTCGCCGTGCCGGTGCGTGGTGACGACGGCCGCGATGCCGTCCTCGCCGATGAGGTTGCGCAACGTCCGCGGCTCGTTCGCCGCGTCGATCAGGAGCTGCTGATCGGTCGCGCGGCAGCGCAACAGGTAGGCGTTGTTGTCCATCGGCCCGACCGCGACCTTGGAGATCATCAGATCCTGCAGCTCGTGCACATCCGCCGGGCCGCCGACCTTCACGCTTCCGCTGTACGTCATGGATTCAGCCTATAGCGGGGGCAGGTCGGGCAGGGAGCCCCGGTCGACGGTGAGGCTGCCGCCGTCCCTGCGACCCGCGAGCCAGCCCAGGATGTCCGCCTGGTGGCCCTTGACGACGATGCCGAGGGGCGGCAGGGGAGCGCCGTCCTTGATCTCTTCCATGGTGAGCTTCTGCACGGCCCCCGTGGAGATCATCCGGCCGTCGTCCTGCTTGATCAGCAGGGGCGGCAGGCCGGGGTGGTCGCGGAACCGCTTCGCGAGGAAGTTGATCTCCCGCTGGGTGAACTCGGGGGAGAGGTCCTCCAGTTCGTAGCCGATCCCGAGGTCCACGTGGTGCAGCTCGACCTCGATCCAGCGCCGGAACGGCACGTTCGAGGCGAGGTCCTTCACGCCGTTGCGCAGCTCCACGGTGCGCGCCCAGTCGGCTTCCTCGGCCCCCAGCCGCTGGAACCGCTGCGCGCTCTCCTGTACGTCGCCGAGCTGCTCGCGCAGTCCGCGCGGGGCGTCCCGGTCGATGTCGGCGTCCCGGGCCTGGGCGCTCTCGTACATGGGGCGGCCCTCGAGGACGTTGACGAGCGCGTCCGCGTTGCGGGCGAGGTGGGCGAGAACGTGCCCCCGGGTCCACCCCGGAAGCCGTGACGGCCCGGCCACGGCGGCGTTGTCCAGGGTGCCGACCGCGGCGAGCAGCCGGTCGGTCGCTTCGCGTACTGACGCCAGGTCGCGCACATGATCACTCATGGCGCCGACGATAGCCCCGCGACCCGTTCGGGTGAAGGTGGCCTACGATCCACATGAATCGAATGTGCGTGCTATATGGTCGAGGGCGGCGTCGGGCATCCTGGAAGTTCCGGGGGGTCCAGTTTGTTACCAACCAGGGAATCGGACCGGCGTTGTCAGTGGCTCCCTCTAGTCTTCGAAGGACAGCCTTCTCAGGGGGCCGCTCCGCCTCGATCGTGGCGTAAGCGCCCTCGATAGTCAGACCTCGAGAGACGGGGGCCCGCCCCTGTCACTTGTCTCTCCAGAAAGGTGCGGACCGGCGTGGCCGACCGTCTCATCGTCCGTGGCGCGCGCGAGCACAATCTCCGGAATGTCTCGCTCGACCTCCCGCGCGACTCCCTCATCGTCTTCACCGGTCTGTCCGGCTCCGGTAAGTCCTCTCTCGCCTTCGACACGATCTTCGCCGAGGGTCAGCGCCGGTACGTCGAATCGCTGTCCTCGTACGCCCGCCAGTTCCTCGGCCAGATGGACAAGCCGGACGTCGACTTCATCGAGGGCCTCTCCCCGGCCGTCTCGATCGACCAGAAGTCCACGTCGCGCAACCCGCGCTCCACGGTCGGCACCATCACCGAGGTCTACGACTACCTGCGCCTGCTCTTCGCGCGCGTCGGCAAGCCGCACTGCCCGGAGTGCGGCCGGCCCATCGCCCGGCAGTCGCCGCAGGCCATTGTCGACAAGGTCCTGGAGCTGCCCGAGGGCAGCCGCTTCCAGGTCCTCTCCCCACTGGTGCGCGAGCGCAAGGGCGAGTTCGTCGACCTCTTCAGCGACCTGCAGACCAAGGGCTACTCCCGCGCGCGCGTGGACGGGCAGACGATCCAGCTGTCCGAGCCGCCGACGCTGAAGAAGCAGGAGAAGCACACGATCGAGGTGGTCGTCGACCGCCTCACCGTGAAGAGCTCCGCCAAGCGCCGCCTCACCGACTCCGTGGAGACCGCGCTCGGCCTGTCCGGCGGCATGGTCGTGCTCGACTTCGTCGACCTCCCCGAGGACGATCCGGAGCGCGAGCGCATGTACTCGGAGCACCTGTACTGCACGTACGACGACCTGTCCTTCGAGGAGCTGGAGCCGCGCTCCTTCTCCTTCAACTCGCCCTTCGGCGCCTGCCCCGACTGCACCGGCATCGGCACCCGCATGGAGGTCGACCCCGAGCTGATCGTCCCCGACGAGGACAAGTCGCTCGACGAGGGCGCCATCCACCCGTGGTCGCACGGGCACACGAAGGACTACTTCGGCCGCCTCATCGGCGCCCTCGCGGACGCCCTCGGCTTCCGTACGGACATCCCCTTCGCCGGGCTGCCGCAGCGCGCCAAGAAGGCGCTCCTGAACGGCCACAAGACGCAGATCGAGGTCCGCTACCGCAACCGGTACGGGCGCGAGCGCCGCTACACGACGCCCTTCGAGGGCGCCGTCCCGTTCGTGAAGCGCCGCCACAGCGAGGCCGAGTCGGACGCGAGCCGCGAGCGCTTCGAGGGCTATATGCGCGAGGTGCCCTGCCCGACCTGTGAGGGCACGCGACTGAAGCCACTGATCCTGGCCGTCACGGTCATGGGCAGGTCGATCGCCGAGGTCTCGGCGATGTCGATCAGCGACTGCGCCGACTTCCTGAGCGAGCTGAAGCTCAACGCGCGCGACAAGAAGATCGCCGAGCGCGTCCTGAAGGAGGTCAACGAGCGGCTGCGCTTCCTCGTCGACGTCGGCCTCGACTACCTGTCGCTGAACCGCGCGGCGGGCACCCTGTCCGGCGGCGAGGCCCAGCGCATCCGGCTCGCCACGCAGATCGGCTCCGGCCTGGTCGGCGTCCTGTACGTGCTCGACGAGCCGTCCATCGGCCTGCACCAGCGCGACAACCACCGGCTCATCGAGACGCTCGTGCGGCTGCGCGACATGGGCAACACGCTCATCGTGGTCGAGCACGACGAGGACACCATCAAGGTCGCCGACTGGATCGTCGACATCGGCCCCGGCGCGGGCGAGCACGGCGGCAAGGTCGTGCACAGCGGTCCGTTGAAGGAGCTGCTGGCGAACCCCGAGTCGATGACCGGCCAGTACCTGGCGGGCAAGAAGGCCATCGCGATCCCGGACATCCGGCGGCCCGCGGACCCGGCACGCCGCCTCACGGTGCACGGTGCGAAGGAGAACAACCTCCAGGACATCGACGTGTCGTTCCCGCTGGGCGTCCTGACGGCCGTCACCGGCGTCTCGGGCTCCGGCAAGTCGACGCTGGTGAACGACATCCTCTACACGCACCTGGCAAGGGAGTTGAACGGGGCGCGCTCCGTTCCGGGCCGGCACACGCGCGTGGACGGCGACGACCTCGTGGACAAGGTCGTGCACGTCGACCAGTCGCCCATCGGCCGCACGCCGCGGTCGAACCCGGCGACGTACACCGGAGTCTTCGACAACGTCCGCAAGCTGTTCGCCGAGACGACCGAGGCGAAGGTGCGCGGCTACCTGCCGGGGCGCTTCTCCTTCAACGTCAAGGGCGGCCGCTGCGAGAACTGCTCCGGTGACGGCACCATCAAGATCGAGATGAACTTCCTGCCGGACGTGTACGTCCCGTGCGAGGTCTGCCACGGCGCGCGCTACAACCGGGAGACCCTTGAGGTCCACTACAAGGGCAAGTCCATCTCCGAGGTCCTGGACATGCCGATCGAGGAGGCGCTCAGCTTCTTCGAGGCCGTCCCGGCGATCGCCCGTCACCTCAGGACGCTCAACGACGTGGGCCTCGGCTACGTCCGGCTCGGGCAGCCCGCGCCGACGCTCTCCGGTGGTGAGGCGCAGCGCGTGAAGCTCGCCAGCGAGCTGCAGAAGCGTTCCACGGGCCGCACGGTGTACGTGCTCGACGAGCCGACCACGGGTCTGCACTTCGAGGACATCAGCAAGCTCATCACCGTGCTCTCCGGGCTCGTCGACAAGGGCAACTCGGTCATCGTCATCGAGCACAACCTCGATGTCATCAAGACCGCCGACTGGATCGTCGACATGGGTCCCGAGGGCGGCAGCGGCGGCGGTCTGGTCGTCGCCGAGGGCACTCCGGAGGAGGTCGCGGCCGAACCGGCCAGCCACACCGGCAAGTTCCTGCGCGACGTGCTCGGCGCCGACCGGGTCAGTGACGCGGCCGTGCCCGCGGCGCGCACCCGCAAGGCGGCGAAGAAGACGGTGGCGGCGACGAAGGCCCCGGCCAAGAAGACGGCCACGGCGAAGTCGACGACCGTCAAGAAGACGGCCGCCAAGTCGACCACCGCCACGACCGCCACCAAGGCGGCCGCGAAGAAGCCCGCCGCCAAGAAGGCGACCGGGAAGGCCCGCAAGGCCTGACAGGCCTGACGCAGGCCCGGCCTCGCCGGTACGCGCGCGACGGCGCCCCGTGGGAACTTCCCACGGGGCGCCGTGCGTTCAGCGGCACCTCACCGGGCGGGGTCCGCCACCTCGCCGGCGTACGGCGGCTCCGCGCCCGCCCGTGAGCAGGTGACCGCCGCAGCCCGCGCGGCGAACCCCAGCAGCCGGGACCAGCCCGCACCGTCGAGCCCGGCGATCGCGGCGGGGGAGAGGGCGTCCTGGTGCGAAAGACCGTGCAGCAGCGCGGCGTTGACGGTGTCCCCGGCACCGATCGTGTCCACGACGTCGACCCGCTCGCCCGGCACGGAGTACTCGCCCCCGTCGCGGGTGAGCACGGTGAGCCCCTCCCCGCCGCGCGTGAGCACCACGGCGGCGGGGCCCGCGGCCAGCCACTCCTGCGGCGTGCCGCCCAGCCACTCGGCGTCGTCCTCGGAGAGCTTCAGCAGTGTCGTCGACGCGAGCCAGTTCTTGAAGCGGGCCCGGTAGGCGTCCGCGTCCGGGATCAGGCCGGCCCGGATGTTCGGGTCGAGCGCCGTGCACACGCCCTGCGCGGCGGCCGAGCGCATCATGTCCTCGTACGCGGTGGCGCCCGGTTCGAGGGCCAGCGAGCAGGTGCCGAACGACACCGCGCGCGTGCCCGCCGGCAGCGCCTCGGGCGCCGCGAAGAGCCGGTCGGCGGTCCCCTCCACGTAGAAGGAGTACGCGGCGGAGCCGTCGGCTCCGATGGAGGCCACGGCGAGCGTCGTCGGTTCGTCGCCCCGCTGCACCGGGGACACGTCCACCCCGGCCGCCCGCAGGCCGCCGAGCAGGGCCTCCCCGAAGGCGTCCCGCGACACCCGGGAGCAGAACGCGACGGACGAGCCGAGGCGGCCGAGCGCCACCGCCGTGTTGTACGGGCCGCCACCGAGCCGCGGGGCGAGGTCGGGAAGTCCGGTGGCGGGGCCGCCGCCGGTGGGCACGCCCTGCGGGACGAGGTCGATCAGAGCCTCTCCGGCGACGACGATCACGATGTGTCCTTTCGAGCAGGTGGGCGAGCGGGTGGGCGAGCAGGGGGCCACCCGCGGGCACCGCCGACGCTAGAGCCTCACACGCTCCGCGGCACCCGCCTCACCCGAACCGGGCACGCACACCGCGCACCCGGGCACATACGCCGCTGAACCCGGGCACGTACGCCCCCTGGACCCGGGTACGTAAACGCCCCCTGGACCGGGGCACGGCCCTCCCCGTGCCAAGGACACGTACGCCCCGAACCCGGCACGGTTCACTCCCAGTCCCAGCCGATCCCCACGAGCCCGGCCCGCACCTGCGGCTCCACCACGTGCACGGATCGATGGGTGCCGCTCAGCGCGAGGTCGCGGCGGCCGTCGCGCGGGGCCGCGGCCGACCGCTGGGCGAAGCGGTGGCAGCGTACGGGCAGCGCGTCGTCCGAGAACCTGACCTGGAGCGCGTACTGCCCTCCGGAGAAGCCGAATCCGCGCACGTACTCGGAGGCGGAACCGGCCGTCCCGTCCTCGAAGCCGTAGTGGAACAGATGGGTGTCGCCCGCCCGCAGCCGCGCGTCGAAGAGCAGCTCCGCGACCAGGACGCCCGTCCCCTCGTCCCAGCGCACCCGCCCCGCACGGCAGTTCTCCATGGCGCAGACCGCCACATCCGCCGGGGTGCACCCCGGATCGCCATGGTGGACGGCCATATAGCGATCCACACCGTCGCGGTGCGCCCGCACGATCTGCTGCGAGTCCTTGCCGAGGAGCTGCCGCTGCGCGCCGATCCGCACCCGCTCGTGGTGCCCGACGGTGTGCAGTCCGCCGTCCGGCGGGCACCCCAGCTCCGCGAGCAGCCGCTCGACGGCCCCGGACGCCTCGGTGAGCGCGCCGTACGAACGGCCCGCCCGGCGCTCGCGCACGGCCGCCTCGGGGGTCGGGCCGAGCAGCCGGATCAGCGACTCCGCGGGCAGTTCGAGGATCTCCTCCAGGGCGCGCACGGCCCGCATCGACTCGGGGCGCTGCGGCCGCCGCGCGCCCTGCTGCCAGTAGCTCAGGCTGGTGACGCCGATGTGGACGCCCCGGCGTGCCAGGTGATGGCGCACACGGTGCAGGGGCAGCCGCCGGGCGGCGATCGCCGCCCGCAGGGCGCTGCTGAACGGTCCGGAGCGCAACGCGGCCTCCAGGTTCGGCGCCCGGACCGCTTCGGTCCGTCGTTCGTCGAGCCGCATGCTCACCGCCTCAAGTCACCCGGCATTGAAGCGTGTTGACCCCCGCCCGACAAGCCTCGATGCGCACCACACTGACCGCCACCGCGCGGACACGCAGGGGCGTCGGGCGCCGCGGACGGCCGCGTACCGCCGTGAGCCGGGCGCCACCGCCGCAGGGCACCCCGAACTGTCACACACCGCCAGTAGGGTGTCTGACATGGCCGACCCCTCCAGCTACCGCCCCAAGCCGGGACAGATCCCCGACTCCCCAGGGGTGTACAGGTTCCGCGACGAGCACCGCCGAGTGATCTACGTCGGAAAGGCGAAGAGCCTGCGCCAGCGCCTGGCGAACTACTTCCAGGATTTGGCGAACCTGCACCCGCGTACGCGCACGATGGTCACCACGGCCGCGTCCGTGGAGTGGACGGTGGTGTCCACGGAGGTCGAGGCGCTGCAGCTGGAGTACTCCTGGATCAAGGAGTACGACCCCCGGTTCAACGTCAAGTACCGCGACGACAAGAGCTATCCGTACCTCGCGGTGACGATGAACGAGGACTTCCCGCGGGTTCAGGTGATGCGCGGCCAGAAGAAGAAGGGCGTGCGCTACTTCGGTCCCTACGGGCACGCGTGGGCGATCCGCGACACCGTGGACCTGCTCCTGCGCGTCTTCCCGGTGCGCACGTGCTCCAAGGGCGTGTTCAAGAACGCGGAGCGCACCGGCCGGCCCTGCCTGCTCGGCTACATCGGCAAGTGCTCGGCGCCCTGCGTCGGCCGCGTCACGCCGGACGAGCACCGCGAACTGGCCGAGGAGTTCTGCGACTTCATGGCGGGGCGCACGGGGACGTACATCCGGCGCCTGGAGAAGGACATGGCCGCCGCGGCCGACGAGATGGAGTACGAGCGGGCGGCCCGTCTGCGCGACGACATCGAGGCGCTCAAGAAGGCCATGGAGAAGAGCGCGGTCGTCCTCACCGACGCCACCGACGCCGACCTCGTCGCCCTCGCCGAGGACGAGCTGGAGGCGGCCGTCCAGATCTTCCACGTGCGCGGCGGACGCGTGCGCGGCCAGCGCGGCTGGGTCACCGACAAGGTCGAGGCGGTCACCAGCGGCGACCTCGTCGAGCACGCGCTGCAGCAGCTCTACGGGGAGGAGACCGGGGACGCCGTCCCCAAGGAGGTCCTCGTCCCCGCGCTGCCCGACCCCCTGGAGCCCGTCCAGGCCTGGCTCACGGAGCGCCGCGGGGCGAACGTGTCGTTGCGCATCCCGCAGCGCGGCGACAAGAAGGCGCTCATGGAGACGGTCCACAGGAACGCGCAGCAGTCGCTCGTCCTGCACAAGACGAAGCGCGCCTCCGACCTCACCACGCGCTCGCGCGCGCTGGAGGAGATCGCCGCGGCCCTCGACCTGGACAGCGCCCCGCTGCGCATCGAGTGCTACGACATCTCGCACCTCCAGGGCGACGACGTCGTGGCGTCCATGGTCGTCTTCGAGGACGGCCTGGCCCGCAAGAGTGAGTACCGCCGCTTCGAGATCAAGGGCTTCGAGGGCCAGGACGACGTCCGGTCCATGCACGAGGTCATCACCCGCCGCTTCAAGCGGTACCTCTCCGCACAGGAGAAGTCGCGCGACTGGTCGGACGAGGAGCCGGACCAGGCCGCCGTCGCCGAGGGCGCCGCGAGTGCCGACGGGACGGTGGTCGAGGAGTCGCGTCTCACGGAGGACGACGGCCGCCCCAAGAAGTTCGCCTACCCGCCGCAGCTCGTGGTGGTCGACGGCGGGCAGCCGCAGGTCGCCGCGGCCAAGCGGGCCCTCGACGAGCTGGGCATCGACGACATCGCGGTGTGCGGCCTCGCCAAGCGCCTCGAAGAGGTCTGGGTGCCGGACGAGGAGGACCCGGTGGTCCTGCCCCGCACCAGCGAAGGGCTCTATCTGCTCCAGCGCGTGCGCGACGAGGCGCACCGTTTCGCGATCACCTACCAGCGCTCCAAGCGGGCCAAGCGCTTCCGGGCGGGCCCCTTGGACGAGGTGGCGGGGCTCGGGGACTCGCGCAAGCAGGCGCTGCTCAAGCACTTCGGGTCGGTGAAGCGGCTGCGGGCCGCCACCATCGACCAGATCTGCGAGGTGCCAGGCATAGGCCGCAAGACGGCCGAGGCCATCGTGGCGGCCTTCGCCAAGGCCGCGCCCGCCGCTCCCGCGGTGAACACGGCCACCGGAGAGATCATTGAAGACGAGGCCGGTACGACGGACGTGCCGACCGACGGGGAACCCGTCAGCGCGGGCGCCCCGGAAGAACGACGGGGGCAGGAGCCATGAGCGAGCAGGACCACGAGAGCAGTGACACCGGCGGCACGCCACAGCGCCCCGCAGCACCAGAACAGCAGCCGCAACCACAGCACGGAGCACACGTGAGCACGGGCACCGGATCAGGGACAGGGCCAGGCACGGAACCAGGCGCGGGCACGGCCCCGGAGACCGGCGCGGAATCCGGCGCGGGCGCGGACACCGGCACGGGCACGGGCACGGAAACCGGCACGGACGCGGACTCCGGCGCGGCCGCCGGCAAGTCCGTCGAGGCGCCGGGCGTCCCCGACGCCGCCATCCCCGAGCTGGTGATCATCTCCGGGATGTCGGGCGCGGGCCGCTCCACGGCGGCGAAGTGCCTGGAGGACCTCGGCTGGTTCGTCGTCGACAACCTGCCACCCGCGCTGATCCCCACCATGGTGGAGCTCGGCGCCCGCTCGCAGGGCAACGTCGCGCGGATCGCGGTCGTCGTCGACGTCCGCGGACGTCGCTTCTTCGACAACCTCCGGCAGTCCCTCGCCGACCTGGAGGCCAAGAACGTCACGCGGCGCATCGTCTTCCTGGAGTCCTCCGACGAGGCTCTGGTGCGCCGCTTCGAGTCCGTGCGCCGTCCGCACCCCCTCCAGGGCGACGGCCGGATCGTCGACGGCATCGACGCCGAGCGCGAGCTCCTGCGCGAGCTGCGAGGCGACGCCGACCTGGTCATCGACACCTCCAGCCTCAACGTCCACGAACTGCGCGCCAAGATGGACGCCCAGTTCGCCGGCGAGGAGGAGCCCGAGCTGCGGGCCACCGTCATGTCGTTCGGCTTCAAGTACGGCCTGCCGGTCGACGCCGACCTCGTGGTCGACATGCGCTTCCTGCCGAACCCGCACTGGGTCCCCGAGCTGCGCCCCTTCACCGGGCTCAACGAGGAGGTGTCGAACTACGTCTTCTCGCAGCCCAGCGCCAAGGAATTCCTCGACCGCTACACCGAGCTGCTCCAGCTGATCGCGGCCGGCTACCGCCGTGAGGGCAAGCGCTACGTGACGATCGCCGTGGGCTGCACGGGCGGCAAGCACCGCTCCGTCGCGACCTCCGAGAAGCTCGCCGCCCGCCTCGCCGCGCAGGGCGTCGAGACCGTGGTCGTCCATCGCGACATGGGACGGGAATGACGGGACGCACCCTGCGGCTCACCAGCAGGATCCGCCGCAGAACCTCACCGGTGAAGCCGGGCAAGGGAGCCACACCCAAGGTCGTCGCCCTCGGCGGCGGCATGGGGCTCTCGGCGTCCCTGGCCGCGCTGCGCCGCATCACGAACAACCTCACAGCCGTCGTCACGGTCGCCGACGACGGGGGCTCCAGCGGCCGCCTGCGGGACGAGCTGGGCGTGCTGCCGCCCGGCGACCTGCGCAAGGCGCTGGCGGCGCTGTGCGGGGACGACGACTGGGGCCAGACCTGGGCCCGCGTCATCCAGCACCGCTTCCAGTCCAAGGGCGAGCTGCACGAGCACGCGGTCGGCAATCTGCTGATCGTCGCCCTGTGGGAGCAGCTCGGCGACCATGTGCAGGCCCTGGACCTGGTCGGCAAGCTGCTCGGCGCACAGGGGCGCGTGCTGCCCATGTCCGCCGTCCCGCTGGAGCTCCAGGCCCAGGTCAAGGGGCACGACCCGGAGTGCCCGGACGACATCGAGACGGTCCGCGGACAGGCCACGGTCGCGCTCACCCGCGGCGAGGTCCAGTCCGTGCACGTGGTGCCGCACGACCCGCCGGCCGTCCCGGAGGCGGTCGCCGCGGTGCTCGACGCGGACTGGGTGGTGCTCGGCCCGGGCTCCTGGTTTTCCTCCGTGATTCCGCATCTGCTGGTCCCGGAGTTGCTCGACGCGCTGATCGAGACGAAGGCCCGCAAGGTCCTCTCGCTCAACCTCGCTCCGCAACCCGGAGAAACTGAGGGGTTCTCCCCGCAGCGTCATTTGGAAGTTTTGGGACGACACGCCCCTAAACTCGCCCTGGACGTGGTTTTGGCCGACGAGGCCGCCGTGCCCGATCGTGAGTCCCTGACCGAAACCGCGCATGAGCGTTTCGGTGCCGCGGTCGAGCTGGCGCCGGTGGCCAGGCCCGACGGCACTCCGAGGCACGACCCGGAGCTGTTGGCCGCCGCGTACGACCGTATTTTTCGGATGCATGGAAGGATCGGCCCATGGCGATGACGGCAGCGGTGAAGGACGAGATCTCCCGGCTCCCCGTCACCCGGACCTGCTGCAGGAAGGCCGAGGTCTCGGCCATCCTGCGGTTTGCGGGCGGCCTTCACCTGGTGAGCGGCCGCATCGTGATCGAGGCGGAGCTGGACACCGCGATGGCCGCACGGCGGCTCAAGCGGGACATTCTCGAGATCTTCGGGCACAGCTCGGAGCTGATCGTGATGGCGCCCGGCGGGCTGCGCCGCGGCTCGCGGTTCGTTGTACGAGTGGTGGCGGGCGGCGACCAGCTGGCCCGTCAGACGGGTCTGGTGGACGGCCGCGGCCGGCCGATCCGGGGCCTGCCGCCCCAGGTGGTCTCGGGGGCCACCTGTGACGCGGAGGCGGCCTGGCGCGGCGCGTTCCTGGCGCACGGCTCGCTGACCGAGCCGGGGCGCTCCAGCTCGCTGGAGGTGACGTGCCCGGGCCCCGAGGCGGCCCTCGCGCTGGTCGGCGCGGCCCGCAGGCTGCAGATCGCGGGCAAGGCCCGTGAGGTGCGCGGCGTGGACCGCGTGGTGGTGCGCGACGGCGACGCGATCGGCGCCCTGCTCACCCGTATGGGGGCGCACGAGTCGGTGCTGGCCTGGGAGGAGCGGCGGATGCGCCGCGAGGTGCGCGCCACGGCGAACCGCCTCGCGAACTTCGACGACGCGAACCTGCGCCGCTCGGCCCGCGCCGCGGTCGCGGCCGGCGCCCGGGTGCAGCGCGCCCTGGAGATCCTCGCGGACGACGTGCCCGAGCACCTCGCCGCGGCCGGACGGCTGCGCATGGAGCACAAGCAGGCATCCCTGGAGGAGCTGGGCGCGCTCGCCGACCCGCCGCTGACCAAGGACGCCGTCGCGGGCCGGATCCGCCGCCTGCTGGCCATGGCGGACAAGCGGGCCCAGGACCTCGGCATCCCCGGCACGGAGTCCAACATCACGGAGGACATGGCGGAGGAGATGACCGAGGAGATGGCACAGAGCCTCGCGGAGAACATGGCGGGCTGACCCGCGGCACCTCCTCGACGAGCCGGTGGCGGCGCCCCAAAGGGCGCCGCCACCGGCTTTTCCCTGTCTGTGAACGGGCGTTGAGGCCCCCTTGACTTGACCATGAACGGTCACGAGTCTGGCGCTTGTTCGCTTCTGCGGCATCGCGCCACAACCGTGGCAGACAACTGCAAGGGGGGCTCATGCGACGAAGTGTGGGACGAAGAACGGAACACACTGGGAACGGGGCGGGACGACGAGCGAGATCGATCCTCGCTGTCGGAGCGCTCGTCCTGGGGGTGGGAGGCGCCGCACTGGCGCCCGTCGCCCACGCGGACGACGACCCGGCGAAGAGCAGTGCAGGCGCGGACGCCGTCAAGGTGTTCCGCGCCGAGGTGTCGAAGGACCAGATACCGCTGCTCCTCCAGGCGGGCCAGGACAGCCACGAACTGAGTGAGCAGGCGCCGGACAAGGGCACCGCTAAGGTCGAGGTCTACCTCACCGACAAGCAGGCCGAGGGCCTTCGCAAGAAGGGCGTCGAGCTCACCGAGCACAAGCTGACCGCCAAGGCCACGGCCCGCGTGAAGGCCGCGGGCGACGGGGTCTTCCGCCCGTACAGCGGCAAGGGCGGCCTCCAGGAGGAGATCCTGCGCACCGGCCAGGAGCACCCCGACCTCACCAAGGTCGTCTCCATCGGCAAGACGGTCCAGGGCCAGGACATCCTCGCGCTCAAGCTCAGCAAGAACGCCAAGAAGACCAAGGACGGCGCGAAGCCGTCCGTGCTCTACATGTCGAACCAGCACGCGCGCGAGTGGATCACCCCGGAGACGACCCGCCGCCTGATGCACCACTACGTGGACAACTACTCCAAGGACGCGCGCATCAAGAAGCTCGTCGACTCCACGGAGATGTGGTTCGTCCTCTCCGCGAACCCCGACGGCTACGACTGGACGTTCAAGGACGCGGCCAACCGCCAGTGGCGCAAGAACATGCGCGACAACAACGGCGACGGAAAGATCACCACCGGCGACGGCGTCGACCTCAACCGCAACTTCGCCTACAAGTGGGGCTACGACGACGAGGGTTCGTCACCCGAGCCCGCCAACCAGACCTACCGCGGCGCGAGCCCGAACTCCGAGCCGGAGACCAAGGCCGTCGACGCCTTCGAGAAGCGCGTCGGCTTCGACTACGCCATCAACTACCACTCCGCCGCCGAACTGCTGCTCTACGGAGTGGGCTGGCAGGTCGCCACGCCGACCCCGGACGACGTGCTCTACAAGGCGCTCGCCGGCACCCCGGAGAAGTCCGCGATACCCGGCTACCACCCGCAGGTCTCCTCGGAGCTGTACACGACGAACGGCGAGGCCGACGGGCACGCCGGCAACGTCAACGGCGTCTCGATGTTCACCCCCGAGATGAGCACCTGCCAGACGGCGTCGAACGTCGACCCCAACGACGCCTGGAACCCCGGCGACTGCGCGTCGGTCTTCACGTTCCCGGACGACGAGAAGCTCATCCAGGCCGAGTTCGAAAAGAACATCCCCTTCGCGCTCTCCGTCGCCGAGACCGCCTCGCACCCGGACCAGCCGTCGTCATCGGTCGGCATGGAGGCGCCCGACTTCACCCCGGCGAAGTTCACCACTTCGTACGCGCGCGGTGCCGACCAGGAAGTCTCCGTGATCGCACGGAAGTCGGTGCGTGACAAGGAGCTGAACTACCGCATCAATGGCGGCCGTTCGCACGACGAGGAATTGCGGGCCTGGAAGGGCGGCGAGACCTACGGAGGCGACGACAATCTGCACTTCGACGCCTATCGGGCGAAGGTCGAGGACGCCGATGTGGGCGACAAGGTGGAGGTGTGGTTCACGGGGCGGACGAAATCCGGAAAGCGCACAAGTAGCGAGCACTTCACCTACACCGTCGCCGCACGCGACAAGGGAGACACCCTTGTCGTCGCCGAGAACGACGCCGCGGGTGTGCAGACGGGCGCCTACGTGGACGCGCTCAAGGCGGCGGGCCGCTCCCCGGTCGTCTGGAACGTCGCGGAGCAGGGCGCTCCCGACCCCCTCGCGGTCCTCGGCCACTTCAAGGCGGTCGTCCACTACACGAGCGCGGACCGGCCGGCCCTCGCCACCCAACTCGCCGTCCGCGACTACCTGAACGAGGGCGGCAAGCTCGTCGAGGCCGGTGAGAAGGCGGGCGGCTCCGTCGACATCGGCGACACCACGACGAACGACTTCAGCCAGTACTACCTGGGCGCCTACTCGCGCACGGCCTCTCCCGTGGCGACCCGCTTCGACAGCTCCGGCGCCCTCGACGGGATCGCCGCGACGCTCGGCGACGCCCCCGGCAACCCGCTGAACGGCGCGGGTCTGTACGAGGCGACCTCGGCCACGCTGCCGCAGTTCACCAGCGCGGGAGCGGGCCAGTACGAGGGCGCGGGCATGGCGGCGGCCGTCCACACGGACGACGCGTACAAGCGCCTGACCCGCACCATCGACCTCACCCAGGTCACCGCCGCCCAGCAGCCCATGCTGCGGATGCAGCTCCTGTGGGACACCGAGCCGGGCTACGACCACGCGATCCTGGAGGCGCACACCACCGGCGCGGAGGACTGGACGACCCTGCCCGACCGGGACGGCTACACGTCGAACAAGGTGCCCACCGAGTGCGAGGCCGGGTTCTTCATCCAGGACCACCCGGCGCTCACCCGCTACCTGACGCCGGACGGCGCCGCCTGCGGCAACACCGGCACCTCGGGCCAGTGGAACAGCCTCACCGGCTCCTCGGACGACTGGAAGACGGTCACGTACGACCTGAGCGCCTACGCGGGGAAGACCGTCGAGGTGTCCCTGAGCTACGTGAGCGACCCCGGCACCGGAGGCGAGGGCGTGCGCGCCGACAACGCCTCCGTCGTCATCGGGGGACAGGCCACCGAGACCGAGGACTTCGAGACGTCGCTGGGCGTCTGGAAGGTGCCCGGGCCGCCCGCGGGCAGCCCGCCCGCCGTGAAGGACTGGGCGCTCGCCAAGGACCTGTTCACGACCTACGGGGCGATCCGCACTCCGGACACGGTGCTGCTCGGATTCGGCCTTGAACATGTCACCGCGGCCGCCGATCGAAATGCGCTCATCCGAAAGGCCCTGCGCTCAATTAGCGACTGAACGGGGTCTGAATTACCCGCGAAATACACGGCGGCCCGTACGTTACTCGCCAGTACGGGCCGCTGTGCCCTACATAGAGTCGCTCGATGTCACCCCAAGGCTTTATGGGAGGTAGGGTCGGAGGCGGTCGGGGACATCCCAAATAAATCTCGCCGGCGTCGATACTCCGGCGTACCAACGAGGAGATCGGTTCGTGACGATCCGCGTAGGCATCAACGGCTTTGGCCGCATCGGTCGCAATTATTTCCGCGCCCTCCTTGACCAGGGTGCAGACATCGAGATCGTGGCTGTCAACGACCTGGGTGACACCGCGACCACCGCACACCTCCTGAAGTACGACACCATCCTGGGCCGCCTCAAGGCCGAGGTGTCGCACACCGAGGACACCATCACGGTCGACGGCCACACCATCAAGGTGCTGTCCGAGCGCAACCCCGCCGACATCCCGTGGGGCCAGCTGGGCGTTGACATCGTGATCGAGTCCACGGGCATCTTCACGAAGAAGGCGGACGCCGAGAAGCACATCGCCGGCGGCGCCAAGAAGGTCCTCATCTCGGCTCCGGCCAAGGACGAGGACATCACCATCGTGATGGGCGTCAACCAGGACCAGTACGACCCGGCGAAGCACAACGTCATCTCCAACGCGTCGTGCACCACCAACTGTGTGGCGCCGATGGCGAAGGTGCTCGACGAGAACTTCGGCATCGTCAAGGGCCTCATGACGACGGTCCACGCGTACACGAACGACCAGCGCATCCTGGACTTCCCGCACAGCGACCTGCGCCGCGCGCGGGCCGCCGCGGAGAACATCATTCCGACCACGACGGGTGCCGCCAAGGCCACCGCCCTGGTCCTGCCGCAGCTCAAGGGCAAGCTCGACGGCATCGCGATGCGCGTCCCGGTCCCGACCGGCTCGGCCACCGACCTGGTCGTCGACCTGCAGCGCGAGGTCACCAAGGACGAGGTCAACGCCGCGTTCAAGAAGGCCGCCGACGACGGCGCCCTCAAGGGCATCCTGTACTACACCGAGGACCCGATCGTGTCCTCGGACATCGTCAGCGACCCGGCCTCCTGCACCTTCGACTCCTCCCTGACCATGGTCCAGGAGGGCAAGACGGTGAAGATCCTCGGCTGGTACGACAACGAGTGGGGCTACTCCAACCGTCTCGTCGACCTCACGGTCTTCGTCGGCGGCCAGCTCTGAACCTCTAAGGTTCTGGAGCAGCAAGGCACTCAGATGTGAGCGAAGGGTCCGGACCCGCGCGATGCCGCGCGACAGTCCGGACCCTTCGCGCGTCAGCCGCCACGGCTCAGCCTTCAAGGCTCGCCCTTCTCGAAAACGTGCACGACCAGCCCTCTCAAGGAGCCCATCCATGAAGACGATTGAGGAACTTCTCGCCGAAGGGGTCGACGGGAAGCGGGTGTTCGTCCGCGCCGACCTCAACGTGCCGCTGGCCGACGGCCTCATCACCGACGACGGCCGCATCCGCGCCGTCCTGCCCACCGTGCAGGCCCTCGTCGGCGCCGGCGCGAAGGTGATCGTCGCCTCCCACCTGGGCCGCCCCAAGGGCGCCCCGGACCCGCAGTTCTCCCTGCTGCCCGCCGCCGAGCGCCTCGGCGAGTTGCTCGGCAAGCCGGTGGCCTTCGCCCAGGACACGGTCGGCCCCGCGGCCAACGAGGCCGTGGACGGCCTGGAGCCCGGCCAGGTCGCCGTCATCGAGAACCTGCGCTTCAACGCCGGCGAGACCAGCAAGGACGACGCGGAGCGCGGCGACTTCGCCGAGCAGCTCGCGAACCTCGCGGACGTCTACGTGGGCGACGGCTTCGGCGCCGTGCACCGCAAGCACGCCTCCGTGTACGACCTGCCGAAGCGGCTGCCGCACTACGCCGGCTACCTCATCGCCACCGAGGTCGGCGTCCTCAAGAAGCTCACCCAGGACGTCAAGCGCCCCTACGTGGTCGCGCTCGGCGGCGCCAAGGTCTCCGACAAGCTGGCCGTCATCGACCAGCTGCTCGGCAAGGCCGACCGTCTCCTCATCGGTGGCGGCATGGCGTACACCTTCCTCAAGGCCAAGGGCTACGAGGTCGGCATCTCGCTCCTCCAGGAGGACCAGATCCCGACCGTGACCGAGTACATGGCGCGCGCCGAGAAGAACGGCGTGGAGCTCGTGCTCCCGGTCGACGTCCTGGTCTCGGCCGAGTTCCCGGACCTCAAGGGCAAGACCCCGGCCAACCCCTCGACCGTCGCCGCGGACGCCATCCCGGCCGACCAAGAGGGCCTGGACATCGGCCCGGAGACCCGCAAGCTGTACGCCTCGAAGCTCGCCGACGCCGAGACCGTCTTCTGGAACGGCCCGATGGGCGTCTTCGAGCACCCCGACTACGCCGAGGGCACCAAGGCGGTCGCCCAGGCCCTCATCGACGCTCCCGGCTTCACCGTGGTGGGCGGCGGAGACTCCGCCGCCGCGGTCCGTACCCTGGGCTTCGACGAGAAGGCATTCGGCCACATCTCGACCGGCGGTGGCGCCTCCCTCGAGTACCTCGAGGGCAAGACGCTGCCCGGTCTCGCCGCACTGGAGGACTGACCCCGCATGACTGCTCCCGTACAGGGCCGCACGCCGCTGATGGCGGGCAACTGGAAGATGAACCTCAACCACCTCGAGGCCATCGCGCACGTCCAGAAGCTCGCTTTCGCTCTCGCGGACAAGGACTACGACGCCGTCGAGGTCGCCGTCCTGCCGCCGTTCACCGACCTGCGCTCCGTGCAGACGCTGGTCGACGGCGACAAGCTGAAGATCAAGTACGGTGCCCAGGACGTGTCGGCGCACGACTCCGGCGCGTACACCGGTGAGATCTCGGGCCCGATGCTCGCCAAGCTGAAGTGCACCTTCGTGGCGATCGGCCACTCGGAGCGCCGCCAGTACCACGACGAGACGGACGAGATCGTCAACGGCAAGGTGAAGGCCGCGTACAAGCACGGCCTCACGCCGATCCTGTGCGTCGGTGAGGAGCTGGACGTCCGCGAGGCGGGCAACCACGTCTCCCACACGCTCAGCCAGGTCGAGGGCGGCCTCAAGGACCTGCCCGCCGAGCAGGCCGAGACCATCGTCATCGCCTACGAGCCCGTGTGGGCCATCGGTACCGGCAAGGTGTGCGGCGCCGACGACGCGCAGGAGGTCTGCGCGGCCATCCGCGGCAAGCTCGCCGACCTGTACTCGCAGGACGTCGCCGACAAGATCCGCATCCAGTACGGCGGCTCCGTGAAGTCCGGGAACGTCGCGGAGATCATGGCCAAGCCCGACATCGACGGCGCGCTGATCGGCGGCGCCTCGCTGGACGCGGACGAGTTCGTCAAGATCGTTCGCTTCCACGAGCAGTGATCGGAGCAGCGAGTAGGCGCTAGGCGCCATACGTCGTACCCTTGCGGGGCCGAGGCTCTTTGCCGAGCTTCGGCTCCGTCGTCCCAAGAAGTCCGACAAATAAGTCCGAGGAAGTTGGTCCAGCCGTGGTTATGGGGTTCTCGATCGCCCTGATCGTCTTCAGCCTGCTGCTGATGCTCCTTGTGCTGATGCACAAGGGAAAGGGTGGCGGCCTCTCCGACATGTTCGGTGGCGGCATGCAGTCCTCCGTCGGCGGCTCCTCGGTTGCCGAGCGGAACCTCGACCGGATCACGATCGTGGTCGGTCTCCTGTGGTTCGCGTGCATCGTTGTGCTCGGCATTCTGATGAAGATCAACAACTGACTTTCGGGATCCGGCCTCGTGGGTCGGCCCGCCACAACCGCATATCTCTCACGTAAAGCCCCATGTTCGGTACGCGCTCAACAACGCGGCCTATCATGGGGCTTGCGTCTGGGGAGCGATGTAACTCCAAGCACTGGACGCGCGTTGGGCCTTACGTAGACTGAGGCGCTCCGCGGCGAAGCTCGAACGCCGACACGCTTCGCGGCACCATTACGCAGGGAGTTACGACCGTGGCAAGTGGCAACGCGATCCGAGGAAGTCGGGTCGGGGCGGGGCCGATGGGCGAGGCCGAGCGCGGCGAGTCCGCGCCGCGCCTGCGCATCTCCTTCTGGTGCTCGAACGGGCACGAGACGCAGCCGAGCTTCGCCTCCGACGCGCAGGTGCCGGAGACCTGGGACTGTCCGCGCTGCGGATTCCCTGCCGGGCAGGACCGGGACAATCCGCCGGATCCGCCGCGTACGGAGCCGTACAAGACGCATCTCGCGTATGTGCGGGAGCGGCGCAGTGATGCGGATGGTGAGGCGATTTTGGCGGAGGCGCTTGCGAAGTTGCGGGGCGAGATCTGAGGCGTGTCTCGTTGCGGGCGCCGGGGTTGCGGCCGCGGGGCTCTGCCCCGGGCCCCGCTGCTCAAGCGCCGGCGGGGCTTGAAAGATCGGGGCTCCGCCCCGGGCCCCGCGCCTCAAGCGCCGGCGGGGCTTGAAAGATCGGCTCTGCGCGGGACCCCGCTGCTCAAGCGCCGGCGGGGCTTGAAAGATCGGGCTGAGGTGGTTACAGCCGGCCGCGGCAGCAGGGACTGCTCGGCGGCGAACAGCGGGATGTGTGACGTCAACTCCCTGATCGTGTCCGCTCGTTCGGGTGAGTCCAGCACCTCGACTGCATAGGCAGCCGGACCGCGCCCCCGCGAGCGAGGGCCTCCCGCCCCACGTCCGTGCCGTCTACGGCCTCGGTGACGCGCTGCGCGACATCACGTCCGGATCGAACGGGCCCGGGGGGCGCCCGCGGCCGGCATCGGCGAGGCGCTCGACGCCGAGGAGTAGGGCGCCCCGGCGGGGTCCGCTCCGCTCCGCAGGAGAGGACCCCGCCGATCCCTTAGGTTGGGATTCGGCAGCGCGGTACTGCGCTCACGTGCACACGTACGAGAGAAGGCTGAAGTCCGACATGAACGCGTTCGACGCCCAAGCCGGAAGCCGTCCGCGGCTCACTCAGACGCCCGCCTGGCAGGCGCTGGCCAAGCACCGGGAGCAGCTCGCCGGTACGGGGCTGCGCGAGCTGTTCGACGCCGAGCCCGGACGCGGGTCCGCGTACACGCTCCAGGTCGGTGACCTGCACGTCGACTACTCGAAGCACCTGGTCACCGAGGAGACGCTGCGGCTGCTGCGCGAGCTGGCCGCCGCGACCGACGTGTTCGGCCTGCGCGACGCCATGGTCCGCGGCGAGAAGATCAACACGACCGAGGACCGGGCCGTCCTGCACACCGCGCTGCGCGCCCCGCGCGACGCCGTGATCGAGGTCGACGGCGAGAACGTGGTGCCGGACGTGCACGCCGTGCTCGACAAGATGGCCGCCTTCGCCGACCGCGTCAGGTCGGGGGAGTGGACCGGGCACACCGGAAAGCCCATCAAGAACGTCGTGAACATCGGCATCGGCGGCTCCGACCTCGGCCCCGCGATGGCGTACGAGGTGCTGCGCTCCTTCACCGACCGCGCGCTCACCGTCCGCTTCGTGTCGAACGTCGACGGGGCGGACCTGCACGAGGCCGTACGGGACCTGGACCCGGCCGAGACGCTGTTCGTCATCGCCTCGAAGACCTTCACCACGATCGAGACGATCACCAACGCGACGTCCGCGCGCAACTGGCTGCTCACCGAGCTGAGGGCCGGTCAGGAAGCCGTCGCCAAGCACTTCGTGGCGCTGTCGACGAACGCCGAGAAGGTGTCGGAGTTCGGCATCGACACGGCCAACATGTTCGAGTTCTGGGACTGGGTCGGCGGACGCTACTCGTACGACTCCGCGATCGGCCTGGCGCTGATGATCGCCATCGGCCCGGACGCGTTCCGCCAGATGCTCGACGGGTTCCACCTCGTCGACGAGCACTTCCGCACGGCGCCCGCCGAGTCCAACGTGCCTTTGCTGATGGGCCTGTTGGGCATCTGGTACGGCAACTTCCACGACGCCCAGTCGCACGCCGTGCTGCCGTACTCGCACTACCTCTCCAAGTTCACGGCGTACCTCCAGCAGCTCGACATGGAGTCCAACGGCAAGTACGTGCAGCGCGACGGCGAGGAGGTCGGCTGGCAGACCGGGCCGGTCGTCTGGGGCACGCCCGGCACCAACGGGCAGCACGCCTACTACCAACTCATCCACCAGGGAACGAAGTTGATCCCGGCCGACTTCATCGGCTTCGCCGAACCCGTCGCCGATCTGCTGCCGGGGCTCGTCGCCCAGCACGACCTCCTGATGGCCAACTTCTTCGCGCAGACCCAGGCCCTCGCGTTCGGCAGGACGCCCGACGAGGTGCGCGCCGAAGGGGTGCCGGAGGAGCTGGTGCCGCACAAGACGTTCAAGGGCAACCACCCGACGACCACGATCTTGGCGAAGAACCTCACGCCGTCCGTGCTCGGGCAACTGGTCGCCCTCTACGAGCACAAGGTGTTCGTGCAGGGCGCCGTGTGGAACATCGACTCCTTCGACCAGTGGGGCGTCGAGCTCGGCAAGGTGCTCGCCAAGCGCGTCGAGCCGGCGCTCACCGAGGGCGCCGAGGTGCCGGGGCTCGACGGGTCGACGACGGCGCTGGTCGCGAAGTACCGGGAGCTGCGGGGACGTTAAGCATTATTGGGGTGCGCAAAGTCCTTCCGGCGGGTGAGACTGCCCGTCCGTGACCCAGCCGGGAGGCAGCCCCCTGATGACCAACGGCCAGCTCATGTCGGCACTCGCCGACCCCGAACGACTCAGGCTCTACGCGCGCATCGTCCTCGACGACCTGCCGCCCCGCGAGGCCGACTCCCCGGTGGCCCGCAAGCACCTCGGCAAGCTGATCGCCGCGGGACTCGTCCAGCGCCTCGACGACGGCTCGCTGCGGGCCGGTCCCGAGATCTTCCGCCACCACCGGGCCGCCGACTCCACCACGGGGGTGCCCCGCCACCTCACCGGGTTCTTCTCCCGGGGCCGCCTCACCGCCATACCGGTACGCCCGACCGTCCGGCACGACCTCCTCGTCCACCTCACGGGCACCCTCTTCGACGCCGAGCGCACCTACAGCGAGCGCGAGGTCAACGAGGCGCTGCGCACGGTCCACGACGACACGGCCGCGCTGCGCCGCTACTGCGTCATCGACGGCCTGCTCGTACGCGAGAAGGACGGCTCGGACTACCGGGTGCCGCAGCACGCGTAGGGCCCCACTTCTTAAGAAGCGGGGCCCATGTGCCTACGTGAGGCGTCGTTACGCGACGGCCGGCGGATACAGCTCCGGCGGCAGCTGCGAGGCCGCGGCCGCGTCGAGCAGCCACAGCGTGCGCGAGCGACCGTACGCGCCCGCCGCCGGGGCCTGGATCTCGCCCGCGCCGGACAGCGCGATCGCGGCGGCCCGCGCCTTGTCCTCGCCCGCGGCGAGCAGCCACACCTCGCGTGCGGCCCGGATCGCCGGGAGCGTGAGCGTGGTGCGGGTCGGCGGGGGCTTGGGGGCGCCGTGCACGCCGACGACCGTGCGCTCCGTCTCGCGGACCGCCGGGAGCTCCGGGAAGAGGGAGGCGACGTGCGTGTCCGGGCCGACGCCGAGCATCAGGACGTCGAAGGTCGGCACGGGGCCGTGGTCCTCGGGCCCCGCGGCGTTGGCGAGTTCGGCCGCGTACGCCTCGGCCGCGGCGTCCGCCTCGAAGGGACCGTCCGACGCGGGCATGGGGTGCACGCGCGCGGGGTCCAGCGGCACCGCGTCGAGCAGGGCCTCCTTCGCCTGCGTGTAGTTGCGCTCGGGGTCGCCGTCCGGCAGGAAGCGCTCGTCGCCCCACCACAGGTCGATGCGGCCCCAGTCGATCGCGTCGCGGGCGGGCGCCGCCTTCAGCGCCGCCAGCAGTCCGTTGCCATTGCGGCCGCCCGTCAGGACGACGGAGGCGGAGCCGCGGGCGGACTGGGCGTCGACGATCTTGGTGATCAGCCGGGCCGCGGCCGCCTGCGCCATCAGCTCCTTGTCGCGGTGGACGACGAGTTGGGGTGCTGCACTCACTTGTCTGCGCTCACTTCGTCGTTGCCTTCTTGGCCGGAGCCTTCTTGGCAGGGGCCTTCTTGGCCGGTGCCTTCTTCGCGGCCGCCTTCTGGGCGGGCGCCGCCGCGGGAGCGGCCGAGGCCGCCGACGACACCGAATCCGGCACCGTCTTCTGCTCCTCGGGCTCGCCAAGACGGTCCACGCCGAACCGCAGCGCGGCCGCGTACGTGTCGTCCGGGTCGAGGCGGCGCAGCTCCTCCGCGATCAGCTCGGACGTCTCGCGGCGCTTGAGCGCGACCGCGCGGTCCGGCTGGCCCTGGATGGAGAGCGTGGCGAGGGTGCCGTCGGCCCGGTCGAGGACGATCGGGCCGCAGGTGGACTCCATGCGTACGCCGGTCAGGCCCGGGCCCGCCGACAGACTGCGCCGCACCGGGACGTCGAGCCGGTCCGCGAGCCACATCGCGAGCAGCTCGCAGCTCGGGTTGAACTCCTCGCCCTCGACCTCGACCGAGGTGACGTCGCAGGTCACCTGGTCGAGCGCGGCGGCCAGCATGGAGCGCCACGGCGTGATCCGGGTCCACGACAGGTCCGTGTCGCCGGGGGCGTAGGACTCGGCCCTGGCCTCCAGCTCGTGGACCGGCTGCTCGGCCGCGTAGGTGTCCGTGACGCGGCGCTGGGCGAGCGCGCCGAGCGGGTCGTTCGCGGGGTCCAGCGGCGCGTCCACGGGCCACCAGACGACCGTGGGGGCGTCCGGAAGCAGCAGCGGGAGCACGACGGACTGGGCGTGGTTGACGACCTCGCCGTACAGGCGCAGGACGACGGTCTCGCCGGTGCCCGCCTCGGCGCCGACCCGCACCTCGGCGTCGAGCCGGGACTTCGTGCGGTCGCGGGGCGAGCGGGAGACGCGCTTGATGACCACGAGGGTGCGCGAGGGGTGCTCGCGCGAGGCCTCGTTGGCGGCCTTCAGGGCGTCGTAGGCGTTCTCCTCGTCGGTGACGATGACGAGGGTGAGCACCATGCCGACGGCGGGTGTGCCGATGGCGCGGCGGCCCTTGACGAGCGCCTTGTTGATCTTGCTGGAGGTGGTGTCCGTGAGATCGATCTTCATGGCCGGCGCCAGCTCCGTCCGTCTCGTGCGAGCATTTCGTCCGCCTCGGCGGGCCCCCACGTGCCGGACGGGTACTGCGCGGGCCTGCCGTGCTTGTCCCAGTACTGCTCGATCGGGTCGAGGATGTTCCAGGACAGCTCGACCTCCTCCGTGCGCGGGAAGAGGTTGGCGTCGCCCAGCAGGACGTCCAGGATCAGCCGCTCGTACGCCTCGGGGCTCGACTCCGTGAAGGACTCGCCGTACGCGAAGTCCATCGAGACGTCGCGGATCTCCATCGACGTGCCCGGCACCTTGGAGCCGAAGCGGACCGTGATGCCCTCGTCCGGCTGGACGCGGATCACGATCGCGTTCTGGCCCAGCTCCTCCGTCGCCGTGTGGTCGAAGGGGGAGTGCGGCGCCCGCTGGAAGACGACGGCGATCTCGGTGACGCGTCGCCCGAGCCGCTTGCCCGTGCGCAGGTAGAAGGGCACGCCCGCCCAGCGGCGGTTGTCGACCTCCAGCTTCACGGCCGCGTACGTGTCGGTCTTCGACTTGGGGTCGATGCCGTCTTCCTGGAGATAGCCGACGGCCTTCTCACCGCCCTGCCACCCGGCCGCGTACTGCGCGAACACCGTGTCCTTGCCGATGTCCTTCGGCAGCTTCACGGCGCCGAGGACCTTGGCCTTCTCGGCGACGAGCGCGTCGGCGTCGAAGGAGGCGGGCTCCTCCATCGCGGTCAGCGCCATCAGCTGGAGGAGGTGGTTCTGGATGACGTCGCGGGCGGCGCCGATGCCGTCGTAGTAGCCGGCACGGCCGCCGATGCCGATGTCCTCGGCCATCGTGATCTGGATGTGGTCGACGTACGACCGGTTCCAGATCGGCTCGAACATCTGGTTCGCGAAGCGCAGCGCCAGGATGTTCTGGACCGTCTCCTTGCCGAGGTAGTGGTCGATCCGGAACACCTGGTCCGGGTCGAACACCTCGTGCACGATCGCGTTCAGCTCCTTGGCCGAGGCGAGGTCGTGGCCGAACGGCTTCTCGATGACGGCGCGCCGCCAGGAGTCGTTCGAGCCGTCCGCGAGGCCGTGCTTCTTGAGCTGCTGCACGACCTGCGGGAAGAACTTGGGGGGTACGGAGAGGTAGAACGCGAAGTTGCCGCCCGTGCCCTGCGACTTGTCCAGGTCGTTGATGGTCGCCTTGAGCTGCTCGAACGCGTCGTCGTCGTCGAAGTTGCCCTGGACGAAGCGCATCCCCTGGATGAGCTGCTGCCAGACCTCCTCGCGGAACGGCGTGCGGGCGTGCTGCTTGACCGCGTCGTGCACTTCCTGCGCGAAGTCCTCGTCCTGCCACTCACGCCGGGCGAACCCGATGAGCGAGAAGCCGGGCGGGAGCAGACCCCGGTTCGCGAGGTCGTAAACGGCAGGCATCAGCTTCTTACGGGACAAATCGCCCGTGACGCCGAAGATCACCAGACCCGACGGCCCCGCGATGCGCGGGAGCCGTCGGTCTGCGGCGTCACGGAGCGGATTGCTGTTCGCTCCGTGTGCGGTCAAGGGATCAGCCCTCCGAGGGGGCGAGGCGCTTGAGCTCCGCCTCGGTCGACTTCAGCAGGTCGTTCCAGGACGCCTCGAACTTGTCGACGCCCTCGTCCTCCAGAAGCTGCACGACCTCGTCGTAGGAGATCCCCAGCTTCTCGACGGCCTCGATCTCCTTGCGGGACTGGTCGTACGTGCCCGCGATCGTGTTCCCGGTGATCTGCCCGTGGTCGGCCGTCGACTCGAGGGTGGCCTCCGGCATGGTGTTCACCGTGCCGGGCGCGACCAGGTCGTCGACGTACAGGGTGTCCTTGTACGCCTTGTCCTTGACGCCGGTCGAGGCCCACAGCGGACGCTGCTTGTTGGCCTGCGCCTTGTCGAGCGCGGCCCAGCGGTCCGAGGAGAAGACCTCCTCGAACGCCTCGTAGGCGAGCCGCGCGTTGGCCAGGCCGGCCTTGCCGCGCGCCGCCTTGGCATCGTCCGTGCCGAGCGCGTCGATCCGCTTGTCGATCTCGGTGTCCACGCGGGACACGAAGAACGAGGCGACCGAGTGGATCGTCGACAGGTCCAGGCCCTTGGCCTTCGCCTTCTCAAGGCCGGCGAGGTAGGCGTCCATGACCTCGCGGTAGCGCTCGAGGGAGAAGATCAGCGTCACGTTCACGCTGATGCCGTTGCCGATCGTCTCGGTGATCGCGGGCAGGCCCGCCCTGGTCGCCGGGATCTTGATCAGCGTGTTCGGCCGGTCCACCAGCCACGCGAGCTGGCGTGCCTCGGCGACCGTCGCCCTGGTGTTGTGCGCCAGGCGCGGGTCGACCTCGATCGACACGCGGCCGTCCTGGCCGCCCGTCGCGTCGAAGACCGGGCGCAGGATGTCGGCGGCGTCGCGGACGTCCGCCGTCGTGATCATGCGGATGGCCTCTTCGACGGTGACCTTCCGGGCGGCGAGGTCAGCGAGCTGCTGGTCGTAGCCGTCGCCCTGCGAGATCGCCTTCTGGAAGATCGACGGGTTGGTCGTGACGCCCACGACGTGCTGCTCGTCGATCAGTTCGGCGAGGTTGCCGGACGTGATCCGCTTGCGCGACAGGTCGTCCAGCCAGATCGCGACGCCTTCCTCGGAGAGGCGCTTCAGTGCGTCTGTCATGGAAATTGCATCTCCTACAGGTCGTGTACTGGCGTCAGCGCTGGGCCGCGGCGAGGGATTCCTTCGCCTTGGCCGCCACGTTCTCGGCGGTGAAGCCGAACTCCTTGAAGAGGACCTTGCCGTCCGCCGACGCACCGAAGTGCTCCAGCGAAACGATGCGACCGGCGTCCCCGACGAAGCGGTGCCAGGTCAGACCGATACCGGCCTCGACGGCGACGCGCGCCTTTACGGCGGGCGGCAGGACGCTGTCCCGGTACCCCTGGTCCTGCTCCTCGAACCACTCGACGCACGGCATCGAGACGACGCGGGTGGCGATGCCCTCGGACTCCAGCTGCTCACGGGCCTCGACGGCCAGGTGCACCTCGGAACCGGTGGCGATCAGGATCAGGTCCGGCGTCGCCTTGGAGGCCTCGGCCAGGACGTAGCCGCCCTTGACCGTGTCCTCGTTGGCCTCGTACGTCGGCACGCCCTGGCGGGTCAGCGACAGGCCGTGCGGGTGCGAGACGCCGTACTCCTTCTTGCCGCGCTTGAGGATCTCGCGCCAGGCGATCGCCGTCTCGTTGGCGTCGGCCGGGCGCACGACGTTGAGGCCGGGGATGGCGCGCAGCGAGGCGAGGTGCTCGACCGGCTGATGCGTCGGGCCGTCCTCGCCGAGGCCGACGGAGTCGTGCGTCCACACGTAGGTGACGGGCAGCGACATCAGCGCGGACAGCCGCACGGCGTTGCGCATGTAGTCGGAGAACACCAGGAAGGTGCCGCCGTAGATGCGGGTGTGGCCGTGCAGCGCGATGCCGTTCATCTCCGCGGCCATGGAGTGCTCGCGGATGCCGAAGTGGATCGTGCGGCCGTAGGGGTCGGCCTCCGGCAGCGGGTTCCCGGCCGGGAGGAACGACGATGTCTTGTCGATCGTCGTGTTGTTCGAGCCCGCGAGGTCGGCGGAGCCGCCCCACAGTTCGGGGATCACACCGCCGAGCGCCTGGAGGACCTTGCCGGAGGCGGCGCGGGTGGCGACGCCCTTGCCGGTCTCGAAGACGGGGAGCTTGTCCTCCCAGCCCTTGGGCAGCTCGCCCGCGTTGATGCGGTCGAACTCGGCGGCGCGCTCCGCGTTCGCGGTGCGCCACTCCTGGAAGGACTTCTCCCACTCGGCCTTGGCCTGCGCGCCGCGCTCGAGGGCGCCGCGCGTGTGGTTGATGACCTCGTCGGAGACGTCGAAGGACTTCTCCGGGTCGAAGCCGAGGACGCGCTTGGTGGCGGCCACCTCGTCGTCGCCGAGCGCCGAGCCGTGCGCGGCCTCGGTGTTCTGCGCGTTCGGGGCGGGCCAGGCGATGATCGAGCGCAGCGCGATGAAGGACGGCTTGTCGGTGACGGCCTTGGCGGCCTCGATGGCGTGGAAGACCGCCTCGGGGTCCAGGTCGCCGTCCGCCTTCGGCTCCACGCGCTGGACGTGCCAGCCGTAGGCCTCGTAGCGCTTGCAGGTGTCCTCGGAGACCGCGGTCTCGGTGTCGCCCTCGATCGAGATGTGGTTGTCGTCCCACAGCAGGACCAGGTTGCCCAGCTGCTGGTGACCGGCCATGGACGACGCCTCGGCGGAGATGCCCTCCTGGAGGCAGCCGTCGCCGGCGACGGCGAAGACGTAGTGGTCGAACGGGGACTCCCCGGCCGGGGCCTGGGGGTCGAACAGGCCGCGCTCGTAGCGGGCGGCCATGGCCATGCCCACCGCGTTGGCGACGCCCTGGCCCAGCGGGCCGGTGGTCGTCTCGACGCCGGTGGTGTGCCCGTACTCCGGGTGGCCGGGCGTCTTGGAGCCCCAGGTGCGGAACGCCTTGAGGTCGTCCAGCTCCAGGCCGAAGCCGGCCAGGTAGAGCTGGATGTAGAGGGTCAGGGACGAGTGCCCCGCGGACAGGACGAAACGGTCCCGCCCGACCCAGTCGGCGTCCGCCGGGTCGTGCCGCATCACCTTCTGGAAGAGGGTGTACGCGGCCGGGGCCAGGCTCATCGCCGTACCGGGATGGCCGTTGCCGACCTTCTGTACGGCGTCGGCGGCCAGGACGCGGACGGTGTCAACGGCCCGCTGGTCCATCTCGGTCCACTCGAAGTCTGTGGTGGTCGGCTTGGTGCTCACCCTGGGTCAGGGCTCCTCTCCACATGTCTCATCGCCGGTGACGTCTGTCACCGGCCGCTGTCGAGCCTACCTTCGCTGGAACGTGCTTTTTTTCGACTCATTCCAGACTGCCGGGACTCGGTCCGATCCGCCTCCTGACGCGGATCGGCGCGCATTCGACACGTGAATACGCAGCCGCTCAGATGGGGGCTCATCCGTGGCCGGAATTGCTCATCCGGACAGGCCCCGGGGGAGGGGTCCACAGGGCCGTTACGGCATGCGGGCCAACACGACCCACCCCCACGAAGGGCTGGGTATGGGCAACGTCTAGAGTGGCGTGGTACGCGCGAGCCTTTACCGGGACTTCACATCAAGTGGTCCGCAACGGGGGCTCGCTGGAGTCTCTGTCAGGGGTGTGCGTGACGGCCGTCGAATCCCGTCCAGCGGGAGCGCTGACGAGCAATAGTCGGGGCCAGCGGCCGTTCGGGGCCAGGATCAAGGCGTTCGTGGCGCTGACCAAGCCGCGAATCATCGAGCTGCTCCTCATCACCACCGTTCCGGTGATGTTCCTTGCCGAACAAGGTGTGCCCGACCTCTGGCTCGTGCTCATCACCTGCCTCGGCGGGTACCTGTCCGCGGGCGGGGCCAACGCCCTGAACATGTGGTACGACCGCGACATCGACGCGCTCATGGAGCGCACGTCGCAGCGTCCGCTGGTCACCGGCATGGTCAGCCCCACCGAGTGCCTGGTCTTCGGCATCTCCCTCGCGGTGATCTCGACGCTGCTGTTCGGCTTCGCGGTGAACTGGCTGTCGGCCTGGCTGTCGCTGGGCGCGCTGCTCTTCTACGTGGTCGTCTACACGATGATCCTGAAGCGCCGCACGGCGCAGAACATCGTGTGGGGCGGCATCGCGGGCTGCCTGCCCGTCCTCATCGGTTGGTCCTCGGTCACGAACTCCATGTCGTGGGCGCCGATCATCCTCTTCGGGGTCATGTTCTTCTGGACGCCGCCGCACTACTGGCCGCTGTCCATGAAGGTCAAGGAGGACTACGCGCGCGCAGGCGTGCCGATGCTTCCGGTCCTCGCCTCCAACAAGGTTGTGGCCAAGCAGATCGTCGCCTACAGCTGGGTGATGGTGGCGGTCTCGCTGCTGCTCCAGCCGCTCGGCTACACGGGCTGGTTCTACACGGCGGTCGCGCTGCTCGCCGGCGGCTTCTGGCTGTGGGAGGCGCACGGTCTGCAGAACCGCGCCAAGGCCGAGGTCACGGGCGCGAAGCTCAAGGAGATGCGGCTGTTCCACTGGTCCATCACCTATGTGTCGCTGGTGTTCGTGGCGATCGCGGTGGACCCCTTCTTGCGCTGATCGCTCGCTCTGCTCTTTCCTTGTGGGGTACGTGGCCCAGGCCACGTACCCCACTTGTCGCTTGTCGGGCTACTCGTCGGTAGCATCCTGTCCATGGCAGAGACTCAAGCGGTTGAGGCGCCCCGCGGGGCGGCCAAGGACGAGCGTCGCGCGGCCAAGCTGGCCAAGGAGATCGGCGTGTTCGCCAAGGCGCACGGCGGCGCCGAGGGGCAGCTCGCGTACATCGGCGAGCACGGCACGCGGATCGTGCTCGTCGGCGAGGACGGCGGCTGGGGCGACGTGGTGGCCCGCACGTACGAGATCGCGCAGAAGGCCGTCGAGAAGGCCGGCATCACCGTCCACGAGGACTTCGACGGCGACTTCGCGGCCAAGGTCGAGACGGGCCCGTACGAATGGAAGCGGATGGCGGGCATTCAGCTCGGCGGCTGAACCCGGCGGCCGAAACCTTCGGCAGCCGGACCCGGCGGCCGAATTCGAGCAACACCAGACGCTTGTTCACCCGTTAGGACTGTAGGAGCACGGTCCACAGACGGGGAGCCCGATGATCGAAACGCCGTCCCTCGTGGATCAGTACTGCCACGGGGTGCTGCGTACGGAGCTGGGCCTCGGCACCTTCGAGGCCCACCTCGGCCGGGGTGAGGGGCCGCCCGCCCCCGGCACCACCTTCTTCGACACCCAGACCGGGTTCGCGGTGCGCCGCTGGTGCCCGCCGCTGCTCGGTCTCGAGCCCCACTGTCCGCCCGCCCGCTATCTGGCGAGGCGCCGCGAACTGGGCGTCGTCGAGGCGGGGCGCAGGCTGCTGCGCGGCAGCGGCATCACCACGTATCTCGTGGACACGGGGCAGCGGGACGATCTGACCGGGCCCGCGGAGCTGGCCTCGGCAGCCCGCAGTGAGGCCCACGAGATCATCCGCCTCGAACTCCTCGCGGAGCAGGTCGCCGACACGTCGGGGACCGTCGAGTCCTTCCTCGCCAACCTCGCCGAATCGGTGCACGCCGCGGCCTCCGGCGCGGTCGCCTTCACCTCCGTCGCCGGCGTGCGCCACGGGCTCGCGCTCGACCCGCAGCCGCCCGGCCCCGGCGAGGTGCGCGGCGCGGCGGCGCGCTGGCTGTCCGGGCGGCAGGTCGGCGGCGCCCTCACGGACCCGGTGCTCCTTCGCCACCTGCTGTGGATCGCGGTCGCCTCGGGACGCCCGCTGCAACTGCGCTGGGGCTTGCTCGACCCCACGGACCCGGCGGTGCTCGCCGAGTTCGCGCGCGCCACGGCGGGACTCGGCACCGACGTGGTGCTACTGCACGGCTATCCGTACCACCGGCACGCGGCACATCTGGCGGGCGTCTTCCCGCACGTCTACGCGGACCTGGGCCCCGCGCTCGCCCGCACGGGGGCGCGGGCCGCGGCGCTGCTGGCGGAGTTCCTGGAGCTGGCGCCGTTCGGGAAGCTGCTGTTCTCGACCGGCGCGCAGGGGTTGCCGGAGCTGCACGTGGTGGGCGCGCGGCTGTTCCGGCAGGCGCTCGGGCGGGTGCTCGGGGAGTGGGTCGCCGACGGGGCGTGGTCGCTGAGCGACGCGCAGCGGGTGGCCCAGATGATCGCGTCGGGGACGGCGCGGCGGGTGTACGGGCTGGAGTCCGCCTGAGCCCGTACGGACGCCTCGGGCCCCCGTACGGGAAGCCTCAGACCGCCGAGAGCTCCTGGCCCGACTGGCCCGACTGGGACGGGAGGTCCGGCTGCGCCACCGGGCGCTCGCGCAGCGAGAGCACCACGCGCAGCACGCCGATCCACACCAGCGCCGAGCCCAGCATGTGCAGGCCGACCAGGATCTCCGGCAGGTCCGTGAAGTACTGGACGTAGCCGATGACGCCCTGCGCCAGCAGGATCAGGAACAGGTCGCGGGTACGGTGCAGCGGGCCCTTCGGGGCGTCGACCGCCTTCAGGACGAACCACAGGGCGAACGTCAGCGTCACGACGATCCACGCCAGGACGGCGTGCCCCTTGGCGACCGTCTCCCAGTCGAGCGGCATCCGGTGCACGTCGCTGGAGTCGCCCGCGTGCGGGCCCGCACCGGTCACCACGGTGCCGACCATGATCAGCAGCGCGGACGCCACCACCAGGAACCACACCAGCTGCTTGATGGCGCCGCCGACCAGCGGACGCGGCTCCGCGTCGCCCTCACGGGTGCGCTGCCACATCAGGACCGCGACCGTCAGCAGGGCGGTCGTCAGGACGAAGTGGGCCGCCACCGTGTACGGGTTGAGGCCGACCAGGACGACGATGCCGCCGAGCACCGCGTTGCCCATCACGATCCAGAACTGGGCCCAGCCGAGCCGGGTCACCGTGCGCCGCCACGGCTTCTGCGAGCGGGCGGCGATGATCGCCCAGCCGACCGCGGCGCACAGCACGTACGTGAGCATGCGGTTGCCGAACTCGATGGCGCCGTGGAAGCCCATCTCGCTCGTCGCGGTCAGGGACTGGTCGGTGCACTTGGGCCAGGTCGGGCAGCCGAGGCCCGAGCCGGTCAGACGCACGGCACCGCCGGTGCAGACGATGAGCACCGTCATGACGACGGCGGACATGGCCGCGCGCTGGACGGTCCGCTGGGTGGGGGTCCAGTACTCGGCGATGAAGGCGAGCGGATTGCGCAGCGCCCGCGCGGCGTCGGTGGGGGTCAGCTTTGGCACGGGCCCATCGTAGGCGGCCGCTTGTGCACGCCTTCACGAGGGGGACGTAACTGGGCCAACTGTGACGGGGGTTACGTCCCCCGGCCCAGCTCGTCCGTCACTCCCAGCGGAAGAAGCGGCCCGCCGCGCCGAGTCCCACGACCGCCCAGACGGCGAGGATCCCCAGGTCGTCCCATGGCATCGCCGCGCCGTGCTGGAGCACGTCCCGCAGGCCGTCGGAGAGGGCCGAGATGGGCAGCAGGCCGAGCACCGACTGCGCGGCGTCGGGGAACTTGTCGAGCGGCACGATGACGCCGCCGCCGACCAGGAGGAGCAGGAACACCAGGTTCGCCGCGGCGAGCGTCGCCTCCGCCTTCAGCGTGCCCGCCATGAGGAGGCCGAGACCGGAGAACGCCGCCGTGCCGAGCACCAGGAGGAGCAGCACGGCGAACGGGTTGCCGTGCGGGGACCAGCCCAGCGCGAACGCGATGACCGTGAGGAGGACGACCTGGAGCACCTCGGTGACCAGGACGGACAGCGTCTTCGCCGTCATCAGCGCCCAACGGGGGAGCGGGGACGCGCCGAGCCGCTTCAGCACGCCGTAGCGGCGTTCGAAGCCGGTGGCGATGGCCTGTCCGGTGAACGCCGTGGACATCACGGCGAGCGCGAGGATGCCCGGGGTCAGGAAGTCGACGGCCTCGCCGGAGCCCGTGTCGACGATGTCGACCGCCGAGAACAGGACCAGCAGCAGCGTCGGGATGACAACCGTGAGGAGCAGCTGCTCGCCGTTGCGCAGCAGCATCTTCGTCTCGAGCGCGGCCTGCGTCGCGATCATGCGGCCGAGTGGCGCGGCTCCGGGCTTCGGGGCGTACGTACCGGTGCCGCGGTGGGTGTCGGTCGCGCTCATCCGCGCAGCTCCTTACCGGTCAGTTCCAGGAATACGTCTTCGAGGGTGTGCCGCTCGACGGAGATCTTGTCCGGCATCACGCCGTGCTGGGCGCACCAGGAGGTGACCGTCGCGAGGAGCTGGGGGTCGACCTTGCCGCTGACGCGGTAGGAGCCGGGGGTCAGCTCGGCGGCCGCGGCGTCGGCGGGCAGGGCCTTCAGGAGCGAGGCCACGTCGAGGCCGGGGCGGCCGGAGAAGCGCAGTGTGTTCTCGGCGCCGCCCTTGCACAGTTGCTCGGGGGAGCCCTGGGTGATGACCTGGCCGGCGTCGACGATGGCGACGTCGTCGGCGAGCTGCTCCGCCTCGTCCATGTAGTGCGTGGTGAGGACGACGGAGACGCCGTCGGCCCGCAGGTCCCGCACCAGGTCCCAGGTGGCGTGCCGGGCCTGCGGGTCGAGGCCCGCGGTCGGCTCGTCGAGGAAGACCAGTTCGGGGCGGCCCACCACGGCCATGGCGAGCGCGAGCCGCTGCTGCTGGCCGCCGGACAGGCGCCGGTAGGTGGTGCGGCCGCAGCTGCCGAGGCCGAGACGCTCGATGAGGGCGTCCACGTCGAGCGGGTGGGCGTGCAGCTTGGCGATGTGGCGGAGCATTTCGTCGGCGCGGGCGCCCGAGTAGACGCCGCCGGACTGGAGCATCACGCCGATCCGGGGGCGCAGCGCGGCGGCCTGCTTGACCGGGTCGAGGCCGAGGACGCGGACGGTGCCGGAGTCCGGCCTGCGGTAGCCCTCGCAGGTCTCGATGGTGGTGGTCTTGCCCGCGCCGTTGGGGCCGAGGACGGCCGTGATGCCGGGGGCCGTCGTGAGGTCGAGGCCGTCGACCGCGGTCTTGGTTCCGTACCGCTTCACCAGACCGGTGATGTGGACGACTGGCTCGCTTCGCATGGTGGGCAAGTCTAGGGAGGCGGCGCGGCGCTCCGACGCGCGGGGAGCCACTTCTCGGCGTACGCCACGGCCTCCGCGACCCCGAAGAGCCGGCACTCGGCGGCGCCGACGCGGCCCCGGGCGACCGTGCCGGTGGCCTCGAAGCCGGCGCCCAGCTCGTCGAACCGGTCGGCGTCGATCACCACCTCGCGCACGTGCTCCCAGCCGTGCGGCCCCGGCCGCCCGGCGTCCTCGTACTCGGCCGGGACGCGGTACTCGGCCAGGTGGAAGCTCGTGCACGCCTCGTACCCGGCGCCGAGCAGCAGCACCCGCGCGCCCATGGCCTCCAGGCGGGCCAGCGGGCTGCGCTCGCCGAGCCGGCAGTCGGGCGCGTGCCCCTCGGTCACCTCGGCGGCGCGCGGGCCGAGCGCGGCGAAGGAGGTCTGCGGGTGGGCGCTGCGCAGGGCGCCCGGCCAGGTCCGCAGGGTCTCCGGGACGATGCCGACCCCGCGCGTGGGCGTCGTCGCCGGGTCGTACGCGGGCATGGTCGCGCGGACGGTCTCCCACCACTCCCGGGGGACCGGCGGGCGGCTCCACTCGGCCGGATCGGAGAGATCGGCGGACTGTGTCGGGACGACGAGCGTGCCGTCGGCGCCGAGCGCGTCGAGGAGGGCCCGGACGACCGCGACCGCCCCGCCGTTCACCCATCCGAGGCTGCTGAGGGAGGTGTGCGCGAGGAGGGTCTCGCCGGGTCGGACGCCGAGCGAACGCAGGTCCGAGGCGAGGGACGCGCGGGTGACCAGTGGGCCGGCCGGAGCGGGTGTGGGCATGGGGGCGAGTGTCCTGGTCAGGGGCGTCGGGCGCCACGGAATTAGCTCCCGGCCCGAGGGGCGGGACACCGGAATTCTGATCGATCAAAGATCGTTTCCGCAGGTCACGGCACGTGACTACTTAGGTTCGCCTAAGTGATGCACGGCACCGAAGGGTGATCGCCGCCGCGCTTGTCAGGGTCTGAGGAATTACGCAACAATGGCGTTGTGAAAAACGTCGGCGAGGCCCCAGAGGAGCTCACGACCGGGGAGCGGTCCACCCGCAACCGGGTCGCGCGCTCCATCCTGGACCACGGCCCGTCCACCGTCGCCGAGCTGGCCGGACGCCTCGGCCTCACCCAGGCCGCCGTCCGCCGCCACCTCGACGCACTCGGTGCCGACAATGTCGTGGAGCCCAGGGATCAGCGCGTCTACGGCGCCCGCACCCGCGGCCGCCCCGCCAAGGTGTTCGCGCTGACCGACTGCGGCCGGGACGCCTTCGACCAGTCCTACGACAAGCTCGCCGCGGAAGCGCTCCGCTGGATCAAGGAGCAGGCCGGCGGCGACGAGGCGCTCGTCTCGTTCGCCCGTGCGCGGATCGCCGCGCAGGCCGGTCCCTACAAGGCGGCGATCGAGGCGGCGGCCCCCGAGGAGCGCGCCCAGGCCCTGGCGAGGGCCTTGAGCGCGGACGGGTACGCTGCTACGGCGCGTAGCGCACCGGTCGGTGAGCAGCTCTGCCAGCACCACTGCCCAGTCGCCCACGTGGCCGAGCAGTTCCCGCAACTGTGCGAGGCCGAGACGGAAATGTTCTCGCAACTGCTCGGCACCCACGTACAGAGACTGGCCACCATCGCCCACGGCGACGGGGTCTGCACGACGTTCATCCCCAAGAACACCCCCAACACGACCACCAACGCATCTGCAAGCACGGCCGGGAGGAACCCCGCATGACTCTCCCCATCGAGGAGACTGCCCACCCTGAGCTCGAGGGCCTGGGCAAGTACGAATACGGCTGGGCGGACTCCGACGAGGCCGGTGCCTCTGCCAAGCGCGGCATCAACGAGGACGTCGTCAAGGACATCTCCTCGAAGAAGTCCGAGCCGGAGTGGATGACCAAGCTCCGCCTCAAGGGCCTGAAGCTGTTCGGCAAGAAGCCCATGCCGAACTGGGGCTCGGACCTGTCGGGCATCGACTTCGACAACATCAAGTACTTCGTGCGCTCCACGGAGAAGCAGGCGGAGTCCTGGGAGGACCTGCCCGAGGACATCAAGGCCACGTACGACAAGCTCGGCATCCCGGAAGCGGAGAAGCAGCGCCTCGTCGCCGGTGTCGCGGCCCAGTACGAGTCCGAGGTCGTCTACCACCAGATCCGTGAGGACCTGGAGGAGCAGGGTGTCATCTTCATGGACACCGACACGGCCCTGAAGGAGCACCCGGAGCTCTTCAAGGAGTACTTCGGGACCGTCATCCCGGCCGGCGACAACAAGTTCGCCGCGCTGAACACCGCCGTGTGGTCGGGTGGCTCCTTCATCTACGTGCCGAAGGGCGTGCACGTCGAGATCCCGCTCCAGGCCTACTTCCGTATCAACACGGAGAACATGGGCCAGTTCGAGCGGACGCTGATCATCGTCGACGAGGACGCCTACGTCCACTACGTCGAGGGCTGCACCGCCCCGATCTACAAGTCGGACTCCCTGCACAGCGCCGTCGTCGAGATCATCGTCAAGAAGGGCGCGCGCTGCCGCTACACGACCATCCAGAACTGGTCGAACAACGTCTACAACCTGGTCACCAAGCGTGCCGTCGCCTACGAGGGCGCGACCATGGAGTGGGTCGACGGCAACATCGGCTCCAAGGTGACCATGAAGTACCCGGCCATCTACCTGATGGGCGAGCACGCCAAGGGCGAGACGCTGTCCATCGCCTTCGCGGGCGAGGGCCAGCACCAGGACGCCGGCGCGAAGATGGTCCACATGGCGCCGAACACGTCGTCCAACATCGTCTCGAAGTCCGTCGCGCGCGGCGGCGGCCGCACCTCCTACCGCGGCCTCATCGAGATCGGCGAGGGCGCCCCGGGCGCCAAGTCGAACGTGCTCTGTGACGCCCTGCTCGTCGACCAGATCTCGCGCTCCGACACGTACCCCTACGTGGACGTCCGCGAGGACGACGTGTCGATGGGCCACGAGGCGACCGTCTCCAAGGTCTCCGAGGACCAGCTCTTCTACCTCATGAGCCGCGGCCTCTCCGAGGACGAGGCCATGGCGATGATCGTGCGCGGCTTCGTCGAGCCGATCGCCAAGGAGCTGCCCATGGAGTACGCGCTCGAGCTCAACCGGCTGATCGAGCTCCAGATGGAGGGCGCGGTCGGTTAAGACCCCTCCAGGGTCGCCAACCGCCGCTCCCATCAAGCCACTTACGTAAACGAAAGCGAGCACCACGACAGCCATGGCTGAGGCTCCCACCACCATCCCGGCAGGCTCGACGACCGCGGGCGCCGTCGCGGTCGCCGCCGAGTCGACCGTTGCCACGCGCATGAGCGCGCCGCCCTCCTACGACGTGCAGGACTTCCCGGTCCCGCACGGCCGCGAGGAGGAGTGGCGGTTCACGCCGCTGGAGCGGCTGCGCGGTCTGCACGACGGCACCGCCACCGCGACCGGTGACGGCGTGAAGGTCGACATCGAGGCCCCGGAGGGCGTCAACGTCGAGCTGGTCGGCCGCGACGACGCGCGCGTCGGCAAGGCCGGCAAGCCCGTCGACCGCGTCGCCGCGCAGGCGTACTCGGCGTTCGAGAAGGCGTCCGTCGTCTCCGTGCCCAAGGAGACGGTCCTCTCCGAGCCGATTCGCATCCGCGTGCACGGCGAGGGCGGTACCGCCTACGGCCACCAGGTCATCGAGCTGGGCGCCTTCGCCGAGGCCGTCGTGGTCATCGACCACACCGGTGACGCGGTGCTCGCCGCCAACGTCGACTACCTGCTGGGCGACGGCGCGAAGCTGACCGTCGTCTCCGTGCAGGACTGGGACGACAAGGCCGTGCACGTGGCGCAGCACAACGCGCTCGTCGGCCGCGACGCCTCCTTCAAGTCGGTCGTCGTCACCTTCGGCGGCGACGTCGTCCGCCTCAACCCGCGCGTCAACTACGCGGGCACCGGCGGCGAGGCCGAGCTGTTCGGCCTGTACTTCACCGACGCGGGCCAGCACCAGGAGCACCGCCTCCTGGTCGACCACAACACCCCGCACTGCAAGTCGAACGTCGTCTACAAGGGCGCGCTCCAGGGCGACGACGCGCACGCCGTGTGGATCGGTGACGTCCTCATCGAGGCCGCGGCCGAGGGCACGGACACGTACGAGATGAACCGCAACCTGGTTCTGACCGACGGCGCCCGTGTCGACTCGGTGCCGAACCTGGAGATCGAGACCGGCGAGATCGTCGGCGCCGGTCACGCCTCCGCCACCGGCCGCTTCGACGACGAGCAGCTCTTCTACCTGATGTCCCGCGGCATCCCCGCCGAGGAGGCCCGCCGCCTCGTCGTGCGCGGCTTCTTCGCCGAGCTGGTCCAGCAGATCGGCGTCCCGGACATCGAGGAGCGCCTGCTCGAGAAGATCGAGACCGAGCTGGAGGCTTCGGTCTGATGCCCCCCGCATTCGTCCGTGCCTGTGGACTCGCCGAGCTGGAGACCGACACCCCGAAGCGGGTGGAGATCGACGGCACGCCCGTGTCCATCGTGAGCACCGAGGGCGAGGTGTTCGCGATCAACGACATCTGCTCGCACGCGAATGTCTCGCTCTCCGAGGGCGAGGTGGAGGACTGCCAGATCGAGTGCTGGCTGCACGGGTCCGCGTTCGACCTGCGCACCGGCAAGCCGTCCGGCCTCCCGGCCACCCGTCCTGTGCCCGTATACCCCGTGAAGATCGAAGGGGACGACGTTCTCGTCTCCCTCACCCAGGAGAACTGAAGTCCCCATGGCAACGCTTGAAATCAAGGACCTGCACGTCACCGTCGAGGCGGACAACGCCACGAAGGAGATCCTCAAGGGCGTCGACCTGACTGTGAAGCAGGGCGAGACCCACGCGATCATGGGTCCGAACGGCTCCGGCAAGTCGACCCTGGCGTACTCGCTCGCGGGTCACCCCAAGTACACGATCACCTCCGGCACCGTCACCCTCGACGGCGAGGACGTCCTCGAGATGTCCGTCGACGAGCGTGCCCGCGCCGGCCTCTTCCTGGCCATGCAGTACCCGGTCGAGGTCCCCGGTGTCTCCGTCTCCAACTTCCTGCGCACCTCGGCCACGGCCGTGCGCGGCGAGGCCCCCAAGCTGCGCACCTGGGTCAAGGAGGTCAAGGAGGCCATGGAGAAGCTCTCCATGGACCCGTCCTTCGCCGAGCGCAACGTGAACGAGGGCTTCTCCGGCGGTGAGAAGAAGCGCCACGAGATCCTCCAGCTGGAGCTCCTCAAGCCGAAGATCGCCGTGCTCGACGAGACCGACTCCGGCCTCGACGTCGACGCCCTGCGCATCGTCTCCGAGGGCATCAACCGCGTCCGTGAGAACGGCGAGGTCGGCACCCTCCTGGTGACCCACTACACGCGCATCCTGCGCTACATCAAGCCCGACCACGTGCACGTGTTCGCGGGCGGCCGCATCGTCGAGTCCGGCGGCGCCGAGCTGGCCGACCAGCTCGAGGCCGAGGGCTACGACAAGTACGTGAAGGGTGGCGCATCCGCGTGACACAGCTGCCGGGCCTCCTCGACACCGAGGCGATCCGCAAGGACTTCCCGATCCTCGACCGGGTGCTTCACGACGGCAAGAACCTCGTGTACCTGGACAACGCGGCGACCTCGCAGACGCCGCGCCAGGTCCTCGACGCCATGACGGGGTACTACGAGCGGCACAACGCCAACGTCCACCGCGGCGTGCACGTGCTGGCCGAGGAGGCCACGGCGCTGTACGAGGGCGCGCGCGACAAGGTCGCCGCGTTCATCAACGCGCCGAGCCGCGACGAGGTCATCTTCACGAAGAACGCCTCGGAGTCGCTCAACCTCGTTGCCAACATGCTCGGTTGGGCCGACGAGCCGTACAAGGTCGACCACGAGACCGAGATCGTGATCACGGAGATGGAGCACCACTCCAACATCGTTCCGTGGCAGCTGCTCTCGCAGCGCACCGGCGCGAAGCTGAAGTGGTTCGGTCTGACGGACGACGGCCGTCTCGACCTGAGCAACATCAACGAGGTCATCACCGAGAAGACGAAGATCGTCTCCTTCGTGCTCGTGTCGAACATCCTGGGCACCCACAACCCGGTCGAGGCCATCGTGCGCCGCGCCCAGGAGGTCGGTGCCCTGGTCCTGATCGACGCCTCGCAGGCCGCGCCGCACATGCCGCTGGACGTGCAGGCGCTGCAGGCCGACTTCGTGGCCTTCACCGGCCACAAGATGTGCGGCCCGACGGGCATCGGCGTGCTGTGGGGACGGCAGGAACTCCTGGAGGATCTGCCCCCGTTCCTCGGCGGCGGCGAGATGATCGAGACGGTGTCGATGCACTCCTCGACGTACGCCCCCGCGCCGCACAAGTTCGAGGCCGGTACGCCGCCGATCGCGGAGGCCGTCGGCCTCGGCGCGGCGATCGACTACCTCAACTCGATCGGCATGGACAAGGTCCTCCAGCACGAGGAGGCGCTCACCGCGTACGCGGTGAAGCGGCTCCAGGAGGTCCCCGACCTGAAGATCATCGGCCCGACCACGGCCGAGGAGCGCGGCGCCGCGATCTCCTTCACGCTCGGCGACATCCACCCGCACGACGTGGGCCAGGTCCTCGACGAGCAGGGCATCGCGGTCCGGGTCGGCCACCACTGCGCGCGGCCGGTCTGCCTGCGGTACGGAATTCCTGCGACCACGCGAGCGTCGTTCTATCTGTACTCCACGCCCGGCGAGATCGACGCGCTGGTCGACGGCCTGGAGCACGTACGGAACTTCTTCGGTTGAGGGGTTGGCGAGGAATCGCATGAAGCTGGATTCGATGTACCAGGAAGTCATCCTGGACCACTACAAGCACCCGCACGGGCGGGGCTTGCGGGATGGCGACGCCGAGGTGCACCACGTCAACCCGACGTGCGGTGACGAGATCACGCTGCGCGTGAAGTACGACGGCGAGAAGATCGAGGACGTGTCGTACGAGGGGCAGGGCTGTTCCATCAGCCAGGCCTCGGCGTCCGTCCTCAACGATCTGCTGGTCGGCAAGGAGCTGTCCGACGCGCGGCGGATCCAGGAGACCTTCCTGGAGCTGATGCAGTCCAAGGGACAGATCGAGCCGGACGACGAGATGGAGGAGGTCCTGGAGGACGCGGTCGCGTTCGCCGGGGTCTCCAAGTACCCGGCCCGAGTCAAGTGCGCCCTCCTGAGCTGGATGGCGTGGAAGGAAGCGACGGCCCAGGCCTTCGCGGAGGAGGCGAAGACGGCATGAGTGACAGCACGGCAGTGGAGATGAAGCCGGCCTCCGAGGACGAGGTCCGCGAGGCGCTCTACGACGTCGTCGACCCCGAGCTGGGCATCGACGTCGTCAACCTGGGCCTGATCTACGGCATCCACATCGACGACGCGAACATCGCGACGATCGACATGACGCTGACGTCGGCGGCCTGCCCGCTCACCGACGTCATCGAGGACCAGGCGAAGTCCGCGACCGACGGCATCGTCAACGAGCTGCGGATCAACTGGGTCTGGATGCCGCCGTGGGGCCCGGACAAGATCACGGACGACGGCCGCGAGCAGCTGAGGGCGCTCGGCTTCAACGTGTGAGCTGATCAAGCCCCTCCGGCGATTGAAAGGCCGGGGCTCTGCCCCGGACCCCGCTCCTCAATCACCGGAGGGGCTTTCCTTTTGCTTCCGTTATGTACACTCGTACACATGGGATACGTGCTGCTGGCCGGCGCCATAGCCGCCGAGGTGGGGGCCACCACCGCCATGAAGTACAGCGAGGGTTTCAGCAGGCTCTGGCCCTCGCTGCTCACCGTCGCCGGCTACATCGTCGCGTTCGCGCTGCTCGCGCAGACGCTGAAGACCGTGCAGATCGGCACCGCCTACGCGATCTGGGCGGGCACCGGCACGGCGATCATCGCCGCGATCGGCATGCTGTTCCTGGGGGAGGGGCTCACGCTCGCCAAGGTCGGCGGGATCGTCCTCGTCATCGGGGGCGTCGTGCTGCTCAATCTGGGCGGGGCGCACTGATGGAGGACTGCTGATGGGGACCCGCCGCTACGATCCCGAGCGCCGCCAGCGGATCATCGACGCCGCGATCCGGGTCGTCGGCTCGAAGGGCATCGGCGGGCTCAGCCACCGCTCCGTCGCCCGCGAGGCCGACGTGCCGCTCGGCTCGACCACGTACCACTTCAAGACGCTCGACGAGCTGATGGTGGCCGCGCTGCGGCAGGCCAACGAGGGCTTCGCGAAGGTCGTCGCGGGGCACCACGCCATCGAGGCCCCGGACAGCGATCTGCCCGCCGAGCTGGCCGCCGTGCTCGGCGAGTGGCTGGCCGGGGACCGGGACGGCGTGGAGCTGGAGTACGAGCTGTACCTGGCCGCGCTGCGCAGGCCGGCGCTGCGGCCCGTCGCCGCCGAGTGGTGCGAGGAGCTCGCCGAGGTCGTCGCCCGGCGCACCGACCCGGTCACCGCGCGCGCCCTGGTCGCGCTCATGGACGGGATCTCGCTCCAAGTGCTGCTCACGGGCGGCGAGTACGACGCCGGGTACACGCGCGAGATGCTGGCGCGGCTGATCCCCTGAGCGCGGCTTGTCCGGGTACGGGCGGGTGGGCGCCCGGCACGTGAGACGGGGGCGCGGACCGGTTCGCCTCCGCGGGCCCGCGCCGATTAGGTTTGGGCCATGACCGACACCACCACTGCTTCCCGCACCACCGGCGCCGTCGCCGCCGGTCTCGCCACCATCACGACCGACGGCACCGTGCTCGACACCTGGTTCCCGAAGCCCGAGCTCGTCGCTGAGCCCGGCCCGGCCGGGACCGAGAAGCTCTCCGCCGAGAAGGCCGTCGAGCTGCTCGGCGAGGGCGCGGCGAAGGCCATCGGCCCCGACGCCCGCCGCGGCGTGGAGACCGTGGCCGTCCGCACGGTCATCGCGTCCCTCGACGACAAGCCGCTCGACGCGCACGACGCCTACCTGCGCCTGCACCTGCTCTCGCACCGCCTGGTGAAGCCGCACGGCCAGAACCTGGACGGCGTGTTCGGCCTCCTCGCCAACGTCGCCTGGACCTCGCTCGGCCCGGTCGCCGTCGACAACCTGGAGACGGCCCGCCTGAACGCCCGCGCCGAGGGCCTGCACCTGGCCGTGACCTCGGTCGACAAGTTCCCGCGCATGACGGACTACGTCGCCCCCAAGGGCGTGCGCATCGCCGACGCGGACCGGGTCCGCCTGGGCGCGCACCTCGCCGAGGGCACCACGGTCATGCACGAGGGCTTCGTGAACTTCAACGCCGGCACGCTCGGCACGTCGATGGTCGAGGGCCGCATCTCCGCGGGCGTCGTCGTCGGCGACGGCTCGGACATCGGCGGCGGCGCCTCCACCATGGGCACGCTCTCCGGCGGCGGCAACGTCCGCATCGTCATCGGCGAGCGCTGCCTCGTCGGCGCCGAGGCGGGCGTCGGCATCGCGCTCGGCGACGAGTGCGTGGTCGAGGCCGGTCTGTACGTGACGGCGGGCACCCGCGTCACGATGCCCGACGGCGAGGTCGTCAAGGCCCGCGACCTCTCGGGCGCCTCGAACATCCTCTTCCGCCGCAACTCGGTGACCGGCACGGTCGAGGCCCGCCCGAACAACGCGGTCTGGGGCGGCCTCAACGAGGTGCTGCACAGCCACAACTAGCCTGCGGCGACCGGTACAGGTGAGCGCCCTCCCGTGGTTCACGGGAGGGCGCTCGTGTGTGGGGGGCGGGTCAGTGGGTGGTGCCGAGGCGGCGGCGGCCGCGCAGGGCCTCCAGGGTCGCGCCGAGGGCCAGCGACTGGAGCAGGGCGCTCACGGCGATGCCGACGGCGAGCAGCCACATGGGGGCGTCCGTGCCTGCGGCCGCGCTGATGATCCCCACCGCGACGAGGGACGTCGGGGCCGTGAAGAAGAACGGCCAGACCCCGACGAAGCCCGGGTCGGGGGACGTCAGCACGACGACGCCGGTGAACACGACGGACGCACCGACCAGGCCGAGATAGATCGCCGACGCGGGGTTGGTCACGGTCAGGCGCAGAAGGGTGCGGGCATTCATCGGTCGTCTCCCCGTGGGTGATGGTGCCGTTCTTCCCCCATGGTCACGCCGGGTCCGGGGTCCCGTCATGAGTACGCGTACCTGGTTCGATGCTGTCCCAGACGAGTACGCGCATGTCCCGCGTGCCCGGATCCGGGCCGCCCATCAGGTGCGGAGACTCCAGGTGGTCGGCCATCTCCTCCAGGTAGTCCGTCACCGACTCGTAGCGGGGATCGCGGTCGCCGTACCTCGACCAGAAGCAGACACGGCCTGTCTCCAGGTCCACGTACAGCAGTGGGTGGACCTCGTGGTGGCCGTGGGTGCAGAGGGGGACCCAGGCCGCCCGCCAGTGCGGCACGGCGCCCTCCTTGTCCTCGTCGATGCCGGAGCTTTGGGCCACGCTCATGTGGAACTCGTACACCTCGGCGACCCGGTCCAGGGGCAGCAGCGCCATCTCGTCGAGCATGAACGCCGCCCAGGGCAGCTCCTCGTACGCACCGGGGCGCAGCGACCACAGCGCGATCAGGCTCGGCGAGAGCCGGACGCCGATGCGCCGGGCGAGCTCCTGGACCTCGCCGGCCCGCGGGCTCGGCCGCAGCGCCGCGAGCGAGCCGGGGGCGTGCTCGCCGAGCCAGGACTCGATCCGTTCCCACGCGGCCCGCACCTGCCGCTGCTCCGCCGTTTCCTGCTGCACTGCCATCAGCCGGCGCATGGTCGCTTCGTCGATCGGTTCTCTGCCGTTGTCCACCCGGGGAAGCTACACGGAAGAATTCTCGCCGGGCAGGCATAGCGGCCGGCGCCCGCGCTCGTCATCACGGGTGACAGCGGGGACAGCCGGGGGAAGCCCGGGGGGAAGAGAAGGTGGCGATGAATGCGGTCCGGAAGGAGCACGGTGCGGGGGCGGAGCGGTTCAGGGAGTTCGTGGCCGACCGCTCGTCCGTGCTGTTGAGGACGGCCGTGCTGCTCAGCGGCGGGGACCGGCACGCGGGCGAGGATCTGCTGCAGAGCGTGCTGATCAAGGTGGCCGGGCGGTGGGACCGGATCGAGGACCCGGAGGCGTATGTGCGCCAGGCCCTCTACCGGCAGCAGATCAGCCGCTGGCGGCTGAAGTGGCCGAAGCGCGAGGTCAGTTACGGGAGGGTGCCGGACGGTGCCGCGGCGGGGGACGGGACGGCCGAGGCCGAACTGCGGGTCGTGCTGCGGGCCGCGCTCGCCCGGCTCACCGCGCGGCAGCGCACCGTGCTGGTGCTGCGGTACTTCGAGGACCTGCCGGAGGCGGACGTCGCCCGGGCACTCGGCGTCTCCGTGGGCACCGTGCGCTCCACCACCCACCGCGCGCTCGCCAAGCTGCGCGGGCTCGCTCCCGAACTGGCACAGGACGGCGACGACCGGCCGCCGTCCTCCCACGACTACGCGCCGGCGGAGGTGCGCCCGTGAACGTCGACGCCATGCTCAAGGAGGCGCTGCGCGAGCAGGCCGACGCCGTCGGGCCCGCGCCCGTCGACCTCGCCGACCGGGTCCTGGCGGTGCGGCGCAGGCGCAGGACCGGCACGGCCGTGGGCGCGTTCGTGGCCGCGACGGCGGTGGTCGCCGCCGCCGTACTGGTGCCGCGGATCGACGACGGCGAGGACGCCCCGCCCGCGGAGGTGACCGGCTCCGCCGACGTCCTCGCGCACCCGGACCAGTCGCCGCCCAAGGACGTCATCGCGGCGGGACGCACGGCGCTCGCCTCGTTCGCCACGTACAAGCCGGTCAAGTACGCCGACGGGGACGGGAAGCTGGTCCGTACGTACGGGGTGCTCGACCCGACGACCAGGACCTACCGGAAGACCACGGCATGGTCCTGGCTGAGCGTCGCGCCCGGCCTGCGCACCGCCGCCGTCCTGGAGAAGAAGCTGCCTGCCAAGCGGGTCGGTATCCTCGACCTGGCCACCAACAAGGTGACGCGCTGGATCCCGGTGCCCCAGGGGGCCGCCGGTGTCGACTACTCCGCGGACGGCCGCAAGCTCGTCGTGACGACGTACAAGACCGACCCGGACCACCTCTACAAGGACCGGCCCTCCAGCGACGGCAGCGGTCCGGAGGAGCCGAGTCAGGGACACCCGTCCAGGACCGGGTTCTCCGTCGTCGACGTGGCGAGCGGGAAGGGGACCTGGGCGGAGGTGCCGCTGAAGGGCGGGGAGTTCGAGCACAACGCGCGGGAGGACTTCCGGTTCGCGCCCGGCGGGGACCTCGTGGTGACGACGTCGATGACGGACAGCGCCCCCCAGACCTACGCCCTCGACGGCCGGAAGGTGCCGACGCCCGCGAAGCTGCGGCACTGGAACATGTACGCCGAGGCGGGGCTCTCGCCCGACGGGAAGCTCGCCGCGGGGGACTTCGCGGGCGGGAAGAACACGATCGCCGTCGCCGTGAACGACGCGCGGACCGGTGAACTCGTCGACAAGCTGCCCGCGCAGCAACTGCTCGCCTGGGCCGACGACAAGCGGCTCGTCGCCTGGGGGTGCGACCCCAAGAAGTGCGGTGGGAAGGGCGAGTTCCGCAACCAGCTGCTGCTGGTGACGGTCGGCAGCGACAAGGTCGTCCAGCTCAGCGACTTCCGCAAGGCGTCGGCGGACTATCCGGGGCGCTGGTCGCCCCAGTTCACGACGCGCTGAGCAGCTCATCGAGCGCCGCCCGCAGCCCGTCGGCCGCCTCTTGGTCGGCGGGTCGCAGCGGCGCGCGGACCGGGCTGTCGAGGAGAGCCTTCGCGGTGACCGAGCCCGGCAGTCCGGCGTTCATCATCAACTGGGTGAGCGGGACGGTGAGTCGCTGGCGGCGGGCCGCCTCCGCCGTGTCGCCCGCGTCGTAGGCGTCGATGACGGCGCGGAAGGCGGCGGGCGCCACGTTCGAGACCGTCGACACGTAGCCCGCGCCGCCCAGTGCGTACAGCGCCAGGACGTATTCGTCGCAGCCCGTGTAGTACGCCAAGTCCGTTTCGGACATGACGCGTTGGGTGCCGAGGAGGTCGTACGCGCAGTCCTTCACGGCGACGACCCGGGGATGGCCCGCGAGCCGGATCATCGTCTCGGGCTCGATGCGGGTGCCGGTGCGGCCCGGGATGTCGTACAGCATCAGGGGGAGGTCCGTGGCGTCGGCGACGGTGCGGAAATGGGCCTCGATCGCGTCCTGTGGCGGGCGGCTGTAGTACGGGGTGACGGCCAACAGGCCGTCGGCGCCCGCCTGTTGGGCCTGGCGGGCGAGGTCGGCGGTGTGCCGGGTGTCGCTCGTGCCGATGCCGGCGACGACCTTCGCTCGGCCGTCGACCGCCTCGCGCACCGCCCGTACGAGGTCCGCCTTCTCCGCGTCCGTCGTGGTCGGCGACTCCCCGGTCGTCCCGGACAGGACGAGGCCCTCGCAGCCCTCGGTGACGAGGTGGTCGGCCAGCTTCCGGGCGGCGGCCAGGTCGAGCGCCCCCGTCCGTGTGAAGGGCGTGACCATGGCGCACAGGGCGCGGTTGAAGGGGGAGGGGCGTGGGGTTGCGTCGGTCATGACGGGAGTGTCGGTCCGGGTGCGGCGTAGCTCCACTTAATTCTGCTACGAGGTGGTGCGAAGCACCGCTGAAGAGTCGCGGCGGAAACCCGATGAACCGCAGTGAAGATGCTGGTCCGTTCGCGAGGTGCGTGTGGTGCGAGACGTGGTGATGGCGCTTGCCGCGCCCGCAGTGATGTGTGCGAGTGGGATCTACGCGGCGTGCGCCGTCTGGTGGCGACGCCGGCACCCGGCACCCGCGCCCTGGTCGCAGGCCGGGCTGCGGCTCGCGGGGGAGCGGGCGGTGGCCGTGGCCGAGGCCCTGGTGGCCGACGAGCACGCCCTGCTCATGCAGGACGCCGAACGCACTGGTGCCAAATCGGGTCGGGTGCGCCACCATGAGAGGCCGGTGACCCGCAACCGGATCGCCGAAGGCCGTTCAGGGGAGGCACCATGAGGCTCGGCAAGGCACTCGCCACCGGAATCGCCGAAGAAGCGCCGCGGGACACCGGCCGGCCCGAAGTGGACGATCAGGAGCGGGAGTTGACGGTCGAGGCCGTCACGCACGACGCCGCGCCGGAGCCCGCCGAGGTACCGACCGCGCCATGAGGCTGCGGCTCCCCCAGGAGCGTCCGACGGAGCCGCCCACCGGATACAAGATCGCTCACCCCGTGCTCGCCGCGGACGGTGGGAGCGCCGGATTCCTGGGGGTCTCGCTCGGCGCCGCCGCGCCCTACAAGGTCCTCGACGAAGCGCGCTGCGTGTACGGGCGGCGGCACCGCGCGCCGCACCGGCGCTGCGACTGCGGATTCCACTGCGTGCACGAACGCCGGTGTGCGGAAGGGCTGTTGGTCGAGGCCGGGCACCGCAGGGCGGTGCTGCTCGAGGTCTCCGTCCTCGGGCCCTACATCCGGTTCGAGCGCGGGTTCCGCTACGGGCGGCAGCGGGTGCGCGCCGTCACCGTCGGGCCGTGCCCGTGCGGCGCCGAGGCCACCGTGCTCGCCGACGCAGGGTGGGGGCGGGCCGGGCGGCTGGTGCTTGAGGCGGCGTGCGCCGGGTGCGTGGGCGGGAGGCCGCGGTGGACGCTGGAGGCGTTCGCCCGGCTCGCGGGCGACGGGCTGCGGGTGCGCGCCGCACCGGGAGCGGGGCCGCGGGGGCCTGCCCCCGGAATGCCCGAGCTGGCCGCGGAGGCGGCGCTGCTCCAGGCCCGGCTCGACTGGTTCCAGGGGCAGCTGGCGCGCCTGGGGCGGGCGATGGGCGGGGAGAAGTAGCGGAGAGAAGCAGCGGAGGGGCGCAGCCGTCCGGGCGGCGCGGGCCGAGGCCGCTCGCCTGGACGAGGAGCGGCTTCCGGGGGACCGTGGAACCATGCGACGAAGGCGGCGGTCATGAGCGAACCCGGCGGCGGAAAGCCGTTCGAGGTCGCGCGCGAATTCGAGGTCGATGCCGGGCCCCAGCGGATGTGGGACGCCGTGACGCTGGGGGCGGCCGGCTGGCTGTGGCCCATGGAGTACGAACCCAAGGAGGGCGGCAAGGGCCCCTTCCACTCCGTGCTGACCGTCTGGAACCCGCCGCGCCGGCTCACCGTCCGCTCCGACGACCCGGCCGCCCTGCCGCCCGGCCAGCCGCTGAACCAGCTCGACTGGACCATCGAGCCGCGCGACGGCGGCAGCCGCGCCCGGGTCCGCTACGTCCACAGCGGCATCTTCAGCGACCACTGGGACGAGCAGTACGACGCCTGCGACAAGCACACCGACTTCTACCTGCACACACTGCGCCAGTACGTGACCCACTTCGCGGGCCGCCCGGTCGCCTTCGCCACCCTCGACGGGCCCCCGGCCTCCGCGAACCGCGAGGCGCTCACCGCCGTCGGCCGCGCGCTCGACCTGCCCGCCGACGCGACGGAGGGCGCCCGGGTCCGGGTCCAGGGCCCGGTCGGACAGACCCTGGACGCCGTGCTCGACTACCGCGACGCCCAGTTCCTCGGCCTGCGCACCGAGGACGCCCTCTACCGCTTCTTCGGACGCGGGCACTGGGGTGCGCCCGTGGGCGTCAGCGTCCATGACTTCGCGCCGGACGCCGACGCCGTGCAGAACGAGATCGAGTGGGGCGACTGGCTGGCACGGATCTTCGACTAGCCCGCCGCCCGCCGCCCGCCGCCCGCGTCCTCAGGGGTGGAAGCGCAGCACCTGCGGGTCGTGATCGCTGATCTGGTCGTGGAACTCGCTGTTGATGTGCACGCTGTCGTACGCGAACGCGTCCTTCGCCCGGATCGACGGGCTGATCAGGATCTGGTCCAGGACCTGGCTGTTGCCCTGGTAGTCGTACGAGTAACGCTCCTGCTTCGGCAGGGACTTGATCGCCGACCAGAGCGCCCCGCCGGCCTCCAGACGCTGCGCCGTGCCGGAGAACTCGAAGTCGTTGATGTCGCCGAGCGTGATCACGTCCGCGTCCGGCTGCGCCTTCAGGATGTCCTTGGTGAAGGCGTTCACCAGCGTCGCCTGCGCGTGCCGCTGCGTCTCCGAGGAGCGCGCGGGCGGCTGGTACTGGGAGGTCAGGCCCTGGTCGCCGCCCTTGGACGCGAAGTGGTTGGCGATCACGAAGACCGGCTTGCCGCGGAACGTGAACTCGCCGGCCAGCGGCTTGCGGCTGTTCGCCCAGGCCGGGTCGGCGGGCGCCACGCGGCCGGGGGAGGCGGTGAGCGCCGCCCGGCCCTTCTCACGGGTCACGCCGACCGCGGTGGTGGCGTCGCCGCCGGGGCGGTCGGTGAAGGACACCCGGTCCGGGTTGAACAGGAAGACCTGGCGGATGTTGCCGCCCGGCTCGCCGCCGTCCTTGTTGTTCTCCGGGTCGATCGAACGCCAGTCGTAGCGCGGCCCGCCCGCGGCGACGATCGCGTCGATCAGCTTGCCCATCGTCGCGTCGGCGGCGACCGTTCCGTCGTTCTTCGCGCCGTTGTTGTCCTGGATCTCCTCCAGGGACACGATGTCGGGCGACCGCAGCCGGTCGACGATCGCGGCGGCGTGCGCGTCGAAGGTGGCGTCGGACGGGTCGAGGTTCTCGACGTTGTACGTCGCCACGGCCAGCTCGCCCGACTTCTGCGCGCGGGTCGTCTCGCGCTCGATGCCGGACTGCTTCAGGCTCCCCAACTCCCGTGCCACCAGCGTGTATCCGCCGTACTGGTTGAAGTCGAGCGGGCCCTCGGTGGTGCCGGCCAGGGTGTCGCCGACATCGGCCGCGGGGAAGTCCGCGAGCGCGCCGAGCGACTGGATCTGGAGGCGGCCGCCGTTCTGGTCCTCGTACGAGGCGTACCGGGTGCCGCCGCGCTTGGTGCGGTTCTCGTGCGGCTTGACCGTGACCCACAGCTCGCCGTACGCGTCGGACGCGGTGACGACCCGAGAGGAGCCGACGCGTACGTTCTGGCCCTCCAGGGACTCGTAGTAGTCGAGGGCGTACGCGCGCGGGCGCAGCGGCAGCTTGTTGACCGAGCCGTTCGCCGCCGGGTCGCCCTGCGGCGCGTACGTGGCGGGGACCGACTTGTCGCTGATCGCGGTGACCGGCACGGGGTTGCCCGAGGAGTTCACGGTCACGGTCGGCTTCGTCAGCTCGGTGAGCGACTGGTTGCCGGACGAGGCGCCGCCGGGCACGTACTCGGAGACCGTTCCGGAGACGGTGACGGCGTCACCGGCCCGCACGGTGGGAGTGGAACTCGTGAAGACGAAGACGCCCTCACTGGTCGCCGGGTCGGCGTCCGGCTTCGTGTCCTGGAACCAGAAGCCGCGGGACGAGCCGTACGTTCTGACGCCCGTCACCACCCCCGTCACGCCGGTGACCTGCTGACCGGCGAGCGGGGATATCCGGGTGGCGCCCTGGACGTCGTGGATGGCGACATCGGCGGCCGCGGCCGGGTGGGCGGGGAGCGTGGCGAGGGTGCCGGACACCGCCGCGCAGGCGACGGTCAGGGCGGCGAGGCGCGACCGGGACAGCACGTACTTGCTCGGCTTCATGTTCGACTCCTTGTCGGAAGAGGCGTGCGGCGCCTTCTACGCGCGTCAATTTCCGTCCTGCGCCCGCGAGTTGTCAAGGTTTCGCGGATGTCGGGGACATGAGGGGGAGTCGACCGGTACGTGAACCCGGCAGCATGGGTGTCAATCCGTCTAGAGCCTGCCCGGCGGAGGATTGAGGCATCGCGGAGCGATGGTGATTGACGACAACGCCGCAGATGTGCGTGCCAGGGCCCGCGACTCCAGCAGGATCCGCCGGGCAGGCTCTAGGCTGGGCGGTCGCAACGTAGGCCCCATGTACGTCCCCGAGGAGAACCAGCCGATGTCAGACAGCTCCCCCCTGCCGCCGGTGCGGCTGCCCGCCGAAGCGGAGCTGGCGCGGGACGCCCTTGCCACCCCCCTCCTGTCCCGCGCGGTGAAGCTCGCCCGCTGGGCCGGCCCCGACACCCGGGTCGACGCGGGCGGTGAACTCGCCGAGGAGCAGCTGCCGGCCGCCGCGGCCGAGCTGGCGCTCACCGATGACGAGGACGGCGCCGCGTACGCGAGCGAGGCCTGGCGCATCGCCGTCGACACGGGCCTCGTGGAGATCGTGGACGAGGAGGAGGGCACCGTCACGGTCGGTGAGGAGCTCGGCACGCTCACCTCCGGCGGCCCCGCCGACGTGCTCACGGTGTGGCTGGGCGCGCTCGACACCGTGCTCTCCGACGCCAGCGTGCCCGACCTCGACGACCTGGTCGGCGCCATGGAGGAGGGTGGCGAGATCGACTTCTCGCAGCTCGACTGGGACCCCGAGGCGGAGTCCGAGTTCCTGGAGGGTGTGCTCGGCAACCTGTATCTGCTCACCGTCAGCGAGGGCGGCGCCGGCGAGGAGGCCGTGCCGCTGCCCGCGCTGGCCGCGTCGATGATCGTCCCCGACGACATGGGCGAGCCGACCGACGACGTCCTCGAGCAGGTCTCCGACGCGATGATGCGGCTCGACGACCAGTTCCGGCTGCTCGACCCGATCGGCCTGGTGGAGTTCCAGCCGGTCGACGAGGCGCTGATGGCCGACGCCGACGAGCAGGTCGCCGAGCCGGTCGACGACTCCGACGTCTCCCGCTACGGGATGGTGCGGCTCACGCCCCTCGGTCTGTACGGCGTGCGGGCGCGGATGCTCGACGCGGGTGTGGACGCCCCGGCCGTCGGCGACCTCGCCGACAAGGGTGCCGACGCGCTGCTCGACGGTACGGCCGCGTTCCCGCAGGCCGCGGCGCAGGTCGAGATCGAGCAGTGGCTCGCGCGGCGCGAACCGCTCGCCGCCGCACGGGAGTTGCTGGGCGCGGCGCGCGGCGCCGACGAGTGGGCGCCGTTGCGGCGGCTGCGGTGCCAGCAGGCGCTCTCGCTGGTCGGTGCGGAGGCGGAGCCGGCGCTGCGTGAGGTCCTGGCGGACGCGGAGCTGGGTGGGCTTGCCCGGGTGTGGCTGGCCGAGCACGGGTTCGCGGATGTGCCGGCGCCGTCGCAGGACCTGGTGTTCTGGCTGACCGTCGACACGATCGCCGCGCAGTTGTCCATCGAGGGGAACTCGGAGGAGCTGCAGGCGTTGGTGGAGGGGCTCGCGGCGCAGCACAGTGGGTTCTTCTCGGCGGCGTGGCGGGTCGAACATCCGGCCACCGCCGATGTGTTGGAGGCGATGGGGCGCCTTCACCCCGACAAGAAGGTGGCCAAGGAGGCGCGGAAGGCAGCCTTCAAGGCGCGGTCCGCCAACGGGAGTTGATGGTGCGCGGCGTCGGGGTTGCGGTCGCGGGGCTCTGCCCCGGACCCCGCTGCTCAATCGCCGCAGGGGCTTGATAGTCCCGGCTCCCGCTTGGACGCGGGAGCCGGGATTGTGCGTGCCGTCGACGCGTCAGCAGAGATACCGCGTCGTGTGCTTGAAGGACGATGACGCGCCGTCGAAGCCGTACGTGCCGCGGTACGACGGTGGGTTCTGGAATTCGCCGACCACCGTGATCGTGGAGGCGCAGGAACCCTGGCCCGCCCGCTTCGCGTCCAGGCGGATGGTGTCACCGATGAAGCCGCCCGTGATGTCCCACGGGGCGCCGCAGATGCCCGACGTGATCTGACCGCCGGTCACCACGAAGGGGTGCGTGTTCGGGTTGATCTTCGCGGTGATGGCGAAGGTGACCGAGCCGTTGTTCAGCTCCAGCTTGCAGTCGACCGTCAGCGCCTCCGCGGACACCTCGCGCTGCGCGGCGAACGCCTCGTCGCGGGTCTTGACCTCCGCGCCCTGCGGGTTGTGGAAGCGGTGTTCCGAGCGGGTCTGGCCCTTGCCCTTGCGTGCCTGAGTGGTCATGGTGTCTCCGTCACCTCCTCCTATGCCAACTGCTCGGAGACCTCGACGCGCAGCAGCGCGCGTACGTTCTCGATGTGGTTCTCGACCGTGACCGTCGAGGAGCCCGCGAACAGCAGGCCGACCGCCACGTTGTCGTAGGACGTCACGAGCGAGCCGGAGTCGCCGCCCGCGGACATGTTCGTGGTGAGGATCTGGTCCTTGAAGCGGGCCGTGCCCGCCGTGCCGTAGTTGACGTCGATCGTGGCGTCGACCGAGACGATCCGGCCGAAGGACACGTTCGTCGTACGGCCCGTCTTCTTCACCAGGTCGCCGACCGCGACGTTCGCCTTGCGGCGCCAGGCGCGCGGCGCCCCGCTGAAGTACTGCTCGCGCGTGGCGTCCTGGAACTGGACCTCGGCGAGCGCGGCGTCGACCACGTTGTTCTGCCGCTCCAGCGGCGTCTGCGGGGCGAACTGGATGGTGATGAAGCGGGACAGCGTGGCGATGCGGTCCGCGGGGTCCGTGCCGCCGTCGAACCGGCCGGGCTGCACGATGGCGCTGCCCAGCTGGGCCCGGTTGGAGTCGGCGAGGACGTGGTTGTTGGAGAGGATGTAGAACTTCGCCGGGGTGCCGAGCCCGGGGCCCGGCGGGTCCACCGTGGCGCCCGGCAGGAAGTCGTGGACGACGCTGCCGAGGGTGCCCGCGGTGATGGACACGTTGCCCACGGAGAAGCCGGAGGGGCACGGCCGCATCCGGCGCACGAGCTGCTGCGGCTCGAACGCGCCGAGCCCGCCGAGCTCCTCGAGCAGCGGCTGGCCGACGCCGGAAAGCTGCTGGGCGATGCCGCCGTCGGGGCCGTACGTGACCTCCTCGGAGCGGGCCCCGGAGGGGCGGCTCTGGCGGCGCTGGGCGGAGATGTGGCCGACGGCCACGATGTCGGTGGGGGTGCCGTCGTCCATCTGACGCGGAATCACATCCCGTTCGGGAAGCAGCGATTCGGGCACCTTCTGGGTCACGAAGACGAGGACGGCCTCCTCGCCCGTCGGCTCGCCGTTCGACCATTTCACGCCGTGGCCGAAGCCGACCACATTGGCAAGGGGCGCCTCGCGCCGCAGGAAGTCGCTGGTCGCTTGCTGCCGGGAGCTGTCGCTGAGCTGCCCGCCGGCCGGTCCGCGCATCAATTCGGGCTGGCGCACGCCAGACCACCTCTATTCCCCTGACTTGCCGCTGAAGTGCGGGGGAGTCCTCAGTGCTCGTCGCCTTGGGCGTGCACGTCGCCGATCGCGAGCACACGCACCGGTACCCCGTCGAGCGCTTCGGGGATCACGTCCTCCGCACGGAGCCGGTCGCGGGGCACCTTGCGGGTCACGAAGACGACGATGAAGTCCTCGCCCGAGTGCTCGTCCTTCCCGGTCCCGACTCCGGTGACATTGGCCAGCCTCATCAGCCGGCTCTCATGGAGGCCGCGTGCCTGGCGTACGTCCATCGGCTCGCCACCCTCCGACCTTCGAACGGTCTGCTGCCGTCTGTCTATTGCCGCTCGGGGGGCCGGTCAAGGCGTTCTGCGTGAAATCTTGGGATTGGGTGCGAGATGCGCCTGTTGACCTTCTTTACGAAGATTCCGCCGGGCCCGCCGAGGGGTGTGCGGGGCCCGTGCCCGTGTCATGTACGCAGGTACGAGGCGCCGTTCAGGTCCAGGACGGTGCCGGAGGCCCACTGCGCGGTCGGGGAGGCCAGCCACAGGACGGCCTCCGCGATCTCCTCGGGCGATGCCACGCGGCCGAACGGGCTCTGCGCGCGCACCTCGTCGGTCAGCCGGTGCGCCACCCGCTCCGTCTCGATGAAGCCGGGTGCGACCGAGGCCACCCCGATCCCGTGCGGCGCGAGCGCCACCGCGAGGGACTGGCCGAGCGCGTGCACGGCCGCCTTCGTCGCGCCGTACGCCGGGTGGTCCGGCTCGCCCTTGAACGCGCCGCGCGAACCGATGTTGACGATCCGGCCCGCCGTGCCCTGCCCGATCATGCGCTGCGCGGCGAGGTGGCTGAGGTGCGCGGTGCCGAGCAGGTTCACGGAGACGTGGCTCTGCCACTGCCGCACCCACTCCTCGTACGGGGTGCTGGCCGGGGGATGCGGGGTGTTCACGGCCGCGTTGTTGACCAGGACGTCGATGCCGCCGAGGCCCTCGGCGGCGCGCTCGACGACGGACGCCGCGCCCTCGGGGTCGGAGACGTCGCCGCCGACGAGGACGTGTCCCTCGCCCGTCAGCGAGTCGAGGGTGGCCCGCGCCTCGTCCTCCCGCGAGCCGTAGTGCACGGCCACCCGGTCCCCGTTCGCCGCGAAGGCACGGGCCAGTGCCCGGCCCAGGCCGCGCGAGGCCCCGGAGACGAGGACGCGGCGATCGGACGGTTCCAGGTTCACGGAAGTCATGTAAGCGGGCCCCTTGGCGTTGGACGGTGTTCAACCGCCGTTTATACGCGAGCGAGAACGTATGGCCGAAAACAGGGCCCGTTCACTCTCATCGATCATTACGGGAGACAGCCAGCATGTCGCTCACTCGCAGGGACTTCACCAGACGATCCGCGGCCACCGGCGCCGGCATCGCACTCGCCGGGTCCGTCGGCTCCCTGGCCACCGCACCGAACGCGCTCGCGGCCACCGACGACGCCTCCGTCGACGTCCTCAAGGGCAAGGACAGGGGCATCGGCTACGGCCCGCTGGTCGACGACCCCGACGGCATCCTCGCGCTGCCCGAGGGCTTCTCGTACAAGATCATCACGTACAGCGGGAAGACCAAACTGGAGTCCGGCGAGTTCACGCCCTCCAACCACGACGGCACCGCCACCTTCGCGGGCCCGCGCGGCGCCACGCTGCTCGTTAACAACCACGAGCTGGCGGGCGCCCGCGCCGACTGGCCGCACCCGGTGCCGCTGACCGGGGGCCTCGTCTACGACCCGATGGCGGCCGGCGGCTGCACCGTCGTCGAGGTGCGCCGCGGCGGCGAGGTCGCCGAGTGGGTCGGCATCGCCGGCACCGCCACCAACTGCGCGGGCGGGCACACCCCGTGGAACACCTGGCTGACCTGCGAGGAGACCGAGGACAAGGCCGGCAAGAACGGCTTCACCAAGGACCACGGCTACGTCTTCGAGGTCGACCCGGCGGACCGTCGTGCGAACCGGTCCCCGAAGCCCATCAAGGCGTTCGGCCGCTACGCCCACGAGGCCGTCGTCATCGACCCCAAGCGCGGCCACGCCTACCTCACCGAGGACGCCTCGGGCCCCAACGGCCTCCTCTACCGCTGGGTGCCGCCGAAGGGCTTCGAGCACGGCCGCGGCAAGCTGCGCACGCTGGCCGACGACGCGGGCGTGCTCCAGGCGACCCGCTGCTTCGACTCCGGCGGCCGCTTCGTCGACGACCTCTCGCGCGCCACGAAGCTCGGCACGACGTACGGCGTCGACTGGGTCGACGTCCCGGACCGCGACGCCAAGTCGGTCTCCACGCGCAAGCAGTTCAAGGACGGCGAGATCACCCGCGCCCGCAAGCTGGAGGGCATGTGGTGGGGTGACGGCGGCGCCTACGTCGTCTCCTCGTACGCCCGCGAGGAGAGCCCCGTCGCGCACGACGGGCAGGTCTGGTTCTACGACCCCAAGCGCCGCACCCTCACCCTGAAGGTGCTGCTCGGCGTGAACCCCGACCCGTCGAAGGACGGCGCCTTCGACGGTCCGGACAACATCACCGTCTCCCCGTACGGCGGTCTGGTCATCGCCGAGGACGGCGAGGGCATCCAGCACCTGTTCGGCGCGACCGAGCGGGGCCGTACGTACCCGCTCGCGCGCAACGAGCTCAACATCGGTACCGAGGCGGAGCCGGAGTACAGCGAGTTCACGGGCGTGACCTTCTCGCCCGACGGCTCGACCCTCTACGCCAACATCCAGACGCCCGGCATCATGCTGGCGATCAAGGGCCCCTGGAAGCGCCAGGGCTGACGGCTCACTCGAGCGGGTCCACCGGCGGCGCCTCGCGCTCCGCGGCGATCCGGTGGACCCGCCCGCGCACCGCGTACCAGCCGATCGTCAGGCACACGGCGATCGGGATCAGCATCAGCACCGTGTCCCGGCCCGCGCCGTCCTTGTCGAACCACATCATCACGATCACGGCGAGCAGGAACGCGATCGTCGTCAGCTCGATCCACGGCGAGGCCCACAGCCGGAACGACGGCCGGTGCACGAGGCCCTTGCGGGCTTCCCGCACGAACACCAGATGGCAGAGCATGATCATCACCCAGGTGGAGATGACGCCGAGCGAGGAGATGTTCGTGACGATGGCGAACGCGTCCTCCGGCAGCCAGGCGTTGAGCGCGACCCCGAACAGCGCCACCGTCGCCGTCAGCATGATCCCGCCGTACGGGACGTGGCTGCCGCTCATCCGGGCCGTGAACGACGGGGCCGAGCCCGCCATCGACATCGAGCGCAGGATGCGGCCCGTGGTGTAGAGCCCGGAGTTGAGCGAGGACATCGCGGCGGTCAGCACCACCAGGTTCATGATGCCGCCGGCCGCCGGGATCCCGATCTTCGACAGGACGGTCACGAACGGGCTCTCGCCCGCCGAGTACGCCGTCCAGGGCAGCAGCAGCGTCAGCATCACGACCGAGCCGACGTAGAAGATGCCGACACGCCACATGATCGAGTTCACGGCCTTCGGCACGACCTTCTCTGGCTCCGCGGTCTCGCCGGCCGTCACACCGACCATCTCGACCGCCGCGTACGCGAAGACCACGGTCTGCGTGATGAGGACGACGGGCAGCACGCCCAGCGGGAAGAATCCGCCGTTGTCGCTGATGAGCGAGATGCCCGGGTCGTAGTTCCCGTCGACGGGCTTGCCCGTCACCAGGAAGAAGATCCCGATCAGCAGGAACAGCACCAGGGCCGCGACCTTCACGATGGCGAACCAGAACTCCATCTCACCGAAGCTCTTCACGGAGATGAGGTTGACGGTCAGCACGATCGCGAGGGCGACCGCGGCCAGCACCCACTGCGGGATCGTCGTGAACATCGACCAGTAGTGCACGTACAGCGCGACGGCCGTGATGTCGGCCATCCCGGCCGAGGACCAGTTCAGGACGTACATCCAGCCGGCCACGAACGCGCCCCGCTCGCCGAGGAACTCGCGCGCGTAGCTGACGAAGGAGCCGGAGGAGGGCCGGTGCACGACCAGTTCGCCCAGGGCCCGCACCACGAAGAAGGCGAACACGCCGCAGATCGCGTAGGCGAACGCGAGGGCGGGTCCCGCCTTGGCGAGGTTGCCGCCGGCGCCGAGGAAGAGCCCCGTGCCGATCGCCCCACCGATCGCGATCATGCTGATGTGGCGCGGCTGGAGGCTCTTGGCGTACCCGAGGTCACCGGCGTCGGTGACCCCCTCGGCGGTGATCGGGTCGTCCAGGTGGGGGTCTTCCCCGGGTGGTCCGGTTTGGTGCCCTTTGTGCATGTTCACGACGGGCACTCTCGCAAATTAAATGCCTGGCGTCGCAGCTACGCGCCGCAGGCGTGCGGGGGCGGGAAAAGTCCTCTGCAAAAGTCCCGGGTAAGGGAACGGTAAAGCGGAGTCGCTCGTTACCCCAGGCATGACCGCAATGACTCCCGGCTCGAACATCCCGCTCACCGCTCAGCGCGTGACGGTGGACGTCACGGCGCCCGTGCGGCTCGACGTATCGGGCCTGCTGCTCACCGCCGACGGCAAGGTGCGCTCGGACGACGACTTCATCTTCTACAACCAGCCCTCGGGGCCCGGCGTGACGTACACGTCGGGCGGCGGCACCGCGCCGGACTCCATCACGGTGGACACGGCCGCCGTGCCGCCGGGCATCGAGAAGATCGTCGTCACCGCGAGCCCGGACGCCGCGGGCCAGTCGTTCCAGGGCGTCGAGCCGACGGCCACGATCCGCGGCGCGGACGACGGCTCGGTCCTCGCCACGTTCACGCCGCCGCAGCTCGGTACGGAGACGGCGCTGGTGGTCATGGAGGTGTACCTGAGGAACGGCGCGTGGAAGGCGCGCGCGGTGGGCCAGGGGTATGCGAACGGGCTTGCGGGTATCGCCACGGACTTCGGGGTGTCGGTGGAGGAGCCGGCGGCCCCGGCCGCTGCGCCCGCCCCCGCCCAGGCCCCGCCCGCGCCGCCGGCCGGGATGCCCGCGCCGACGACGCCTCCGGTCGACCCGCGGATGGCTCCGCCCCCGCCCGCGCAGGCCGCCGCACCGGCCGCTGCCGCACCCGCGGCGGCCGCACCCGCCCCGGCGCCCGGCTCCGGCAAGATCAACCTCGACAAGGGGCGTGTCTCCCTCCAGAAGAACCAGACGGTGTCCCTGGTCAAGGGCGGCAAGCCGCTGCTCTCGCAGGTCAAGATGGGTCTCGGCTGGGAGCCCGCCTACCGGGGCAAGGACATCGACCTCGACGCGTCGGTCATCGCGTACGGACCGCAGCGCAACCATGTCGACAGCTGCTACTTCGGCAAGCTCTCGATCGTGGGCGGCGCCATCAAGCACTCCGGCGACAACCTCACGGGCGAGGGCGCGGGCGACGACGAGGTGATCGTCGTGGACCTGGGCCGCATCCCCCAGGAGGTCACGGGCCTGGTCTTCACCGTGAACTCGTTCACGGGCCAGAAGTTCACCGAGGTCGCCAAGGCGTACTGCCGCCTCATGGACGCGGCGACCGGCGAGGAGCTGGTCCGCTTCGACCTCACGAACGCGGAGGCGCAGACGGGCGTGATGATGGCGAAGCTCATCAAGCAGTTCTCCGGCGAGTGGGAGATGACGGCGATGGGCGAGTTCGTGAAGTCGCGCACCGTGCGCGGGATGGTGAAGCCGGCGGCGAAGGCGCTGTAGGACGGGGAGCGCGGGTGAACTGTTGTGAATGCCAACAGTTCACCCGTATGGCCGCAGGCGGCGTAATCGCCGCCCTGGGCGCCGCGGCCCTCCATGGAGCCGCAAAGGCTCTCCCACCAGGCAAGTCGGCTACACCAAGTGAAGCCCCTTGTTGCGAACTCCCCGGGTCCGGCGCGCGATGGACCCGAGGCACATGGCCCAACCGGCGGCCACCAGCCGCCTCCATGTCCCGAAGGGAGTGATCACGCATGACGCAGGGCGAGATCAGCAACCCGGATGCCCTTGTCGGGCTCACCGCCTATGACCGCACCGGGGAAAAGATCGGCAGCGTCGAGCGGGTCTACCTCGATGACAGGACCGGCAACGCCGACTGGGTGACGGTCAAGACGGGGCTCTTCGGCATGAAGGAGACCTTCGTGCCGTTGAGGGGTGCCACGCACGACACCGACCGGCTCAACGTGCGGTACACGAAGGAAGCGGTGAAGGACGCGCCGCGGGTCGACGCCGACCAGCATCTCGACGAGGACGAGAAGAACGAGCTGTACACGCACTACGGCATGACGCGCCCCGGGACGGGCGCCGCCGGCAACCAGCCCCAGAGGCCGGGCCGGGCGGACACCGGCCGGATGGGCACGGCGGGTACGGCCGGGTCGGCGGGCACGGCGGGTGCCGCGGGCATGGCTGGAGCCGGCGCCGGTGCTGGCGCCGCGGGCATGGCCGGCGCGGGTGCCGGCGCCCGGGAGCCGGCGATGCGCTCCGGAGCCGGAGCCGACGCCGAAGGCGACCGCAAGGCCGACGAGATGATCCGCTCCGAGGAACGCCTGCGCGTGGGCGTCGAGGAGCAGGAGGTCGGCCAGGCGCACCTGCGCAAGACGGTGGAGACGGAGAACGTCACCACGTCGGTGCCCGTCTCCCACGAGGAGGTTCGCGTCGTGCGCGAACCGATCCGTGAGGGCGACGGCGGGAAGGCATCGATCAGCGAGGCGGAGACCGAGGTGACGCTGCACGCGGAGCGTGCGGTCGTCCGCAAGGAGACCGTCCCGGTCGAGCGTGTCCGCCTCGAGACCGAGAAGGTCACGGAGACGAAGGAGGTCTCCGACACCGTCCGCAAGGAGAAGATCGAGTTCGACAGCCCGAAGGACGACGGCATGCCCGGCGAGGGCCGGGGTCGTCGCGGGCCGCGGCACTGACCGTGGCGGACGGCGTGCGGGCCCGGCCGGAAGGCGCGGGCCCGCACTGCCGTGTGCCGGGGACGCGTCAGGGCACCACCACGATCTTCCGGCCCACGCCCGACGCGAACTGGTCGAGCGCCTGCGGGTAGTTGTCGAGCGGAAGACGGTCGCTGATGAAGACGGACGGGTCGAGGACGCCGCCCGCGAACAGCTCCGCCGCCCGCTCGTAGCTGTGCAGGACCGCCATCGAGCCGGTGATGGTGATCTCCTGGTTGTAGATGCGGTACGGGTCGATCTCCACGCGCGTCGCGTAGTCCGCGACGCCGAACTGGAGGAACGTGCCCGCCTTGGCGACGCGGCCGAGGCCGTCCTGGATCGCCGCCGCGTTGCCGGTGGCGTCGATGACGACGTCCCAGCCGGTGGGGCGCTCCAGCTCGTCCGGGTTCGCGGCGGACGCCGAGACACCCAGGCGCTGGGCCGTCGCCAGGCGGTCCGGATTGAGGTCGACGACATCGACCGAGGCCGCGCCCGTCCGCTTGGCCAGCTCCAGCATCATCAGGCCCATCGTGCCCGATCCGTAGATCAGCACGTGCGAGCCGAGCCGTGACTGGAGGACGTCGTAGCCGCGCACCGCGCACGACAGCGGCTCGATGAGCGCCGCGTCCTGGGTCTGTACGTGGTCGGGGAGCGGCACGCAGTTGGCGACCGGCGCGACGGCGTACTGGGCGGCCCCGCCCGCCGTCGACACCCCGATCGCCGCCCACCGCTCGCACAGATTGCCCCGTCCTGCCCGGCAGTAGCGGCACTCGTGGCAGTGCAGGGACGGGTCGACCGCCACCCGGTCGCCGACCCTCAACTCCGTGACCTGCGAGCCCACTTCGGCGATCGTGCCCGCGAACTCGTGGCCCGGCACCACCGGCAGCGTGGGGGCGAACTCACCCTGCAGGATGTGCAGATCGGTGCCGCAGAGCCCGCAGGCCGCGACCTCGACGATCACGTCGCGGGGGCCCGGTGTCGGGTCCGGCACCTCGCCGACGACGACCTTGCCCACCGATTCGACGATCGCGGCCTTCATGGACAACCTCCAAAGCACGTACGGGAGTTGTAGCAGCTGCTCGTTCGGTTCACTTCACCGCTCCGAGGGACAGGCCCTGGACGAGCTTGTCCTGGGCGGCGAACCCTGCCGCGAGCACCGGCAGGGAGATCACGAGGGACGCGGCGCACACCTTCGCCAGGAACAGGCCCTGGCTGGTGATGAAGCCGGTCAGGAAGACGGGTGCGGTCTGGGCGACGACGCCGGTCAGCACCCGCGCGAAGAGGAGTTCGTTCCAGCTGAAGATGAAGCAGATGAGGGCGGTCGCGGCGATCCCCGGCAGCGCGATCGGGGCCACCACCCGTGTCAGGACCGTCGGAAGGCGTGCCCCGTCGATCTGCGCGGCCTCGATCACCGCCACCGGCACCTCCGCCAGGAACGACTGCATCATCCACACCGCGATCGGCAGGTTCATCGACGTGTAGAGGATGACGAGCAGCCAGATGTTGTCGAGGAAGCCGGTGTTCTTCGCGAAGAGGTAGATCGGGAGCAGGCCCGCCACCACCGGCAGCATCTTCGTGGACAGGAAGAAGAACAGCACGTCGGTCCACTTGCGGACCCGGCGGATCGACAGCGCGTACGCCGCCGGGAGCGCGAGAACCAGCACGAACAGCGTCGCGACGAGCGAGGCCACCGTCGAGTTGATGAGCGCGGGCCAGGGGCTCGCGCCGCCGTCCGCGCCGAAGAAGTCGCGGTAGCCGTCGAGGGTGAGCGCGGCGGCGAAGGACGGCGGGTTGGTGGCGGCGTCCGCCTCCGAGTGGAAGGACGTCAGCGCCATCCAGGCGATCGGCAGGAAGAAGACGATGCCGGCCAGCCACGCGAGCAGCCCGAGTCCCTTGCTGCGCAGGAACGTTGAGAACGTCATCAGCGTGACACCTCCTCGCGGAACAGGGACGACACGACGCGCAGCGCGAACGTCGCGATGATGATGGAGCCGATGACGACCAGGACACCGGCCGCCGAGGCGAGACCGTTCTCGTGGGCCTGGTAGAAGGACTGGTAGACGGTGTACGGCAGGTTCGCGGTGCCGAGGCCGCCGGACGTGATGGTGAAGACGGCGTCGAAGTTCTGCACGATGTAGATCGAGCCGAGCAGCGCGCCGAGCTCCAGATACCTGCGCAGGTGCGGCAGCGTGAGATGGCGGAAGATCTGCCATGCCCCCGCGCCGTCCACGCGGGCGGCCTCGATCTGCTCGGCCGAGCGCGACTGCAGTCCCGCGAGCAGGATCAGCATCATGAACGGCGTCCACTGCCAGACGAGCGAGAGCTCCACGGCGAGCAGCGGGGTGTTCGAGATCCAGTCGGGCTGGGGCCCGCCCACGTAGTGCAACAGGCCGTTGAGCAGCCCGTATTCGGGGTTGTAGAGGACGTGCTTCCACAGCAGTGCCGCAGCGACCGGGACGATCAGGAACGGCGCGATCAGGAGCGTACGGACCAGGCCGCGGCCCTTGAAGCGCCGGTCGAGCAGCAGCGCGAGACAGAGCCCGATGACGAGGCTCGCCACGACCACCGACACGGTGAGGACGATCGTGGTCAGGACGGACTTGCGCAGATCCGGGTCGGTGAGGACCTCGGAGTAGTTGCCCAGTCCGGTGAAATGGCGGGCGTCCGGGTACAGCGCGTTCCAGTCGAAGAACGAGATCACCAGCGTGGCCACGAACGGGAGTTGGGTGACCACGATCATGAAGACCAGGGCGGGCAGCAGCGGCGCGCGGGTCGCCCAGGCGCGCAGCCTGCTCGGTGTGTTCGGGGTGGCCGGCGCGTGGGCGGCAGGGGGCGCCGGAGCGGTGGTCGTGGTCATCGGCCCTCGTACTCCTTCGCGATCTCGGCGGCGAGCTTCTGGGACTTGGCCAGGGCCGAATCGACCGACTGGCGTCCGGCGACGGCCGCGCTGATCTCCTGCGAGACCTTGGTGCCGAGGTCGGTGAACTCGGGGATGCCGACGAACTGGATGCCGGGCGCGGGCCGCGGCTGCACTCCCGGGTCGCCCGGCCGCGCGTTCTCGATGGCGGCCTGCGTCTGGGCCTGGAACGGCGCGGCCTCCTCGCGGTACTGCGGGATGTCGTACGTGGAGGCGCGCTTGCCGGCCGGCACGTTGGCCCAGCCGAACTTCTCGCCGACGAGCTTCTCGTACTCCTTGCCGGACGCCCAGGAGATGAACTTCCAGGCCTTGTCCGGGTTGGGTGAGGCCTTTTGCAGGCCCCACGCCCAGGTGTAGAGCCAGCCGCTGGACTTCGTCCTCTCGACGGGCGCGGAGACGTAGCCGATCTTGCCCTTGACCGGGGACTTGGAGGCTTCGAGGGAGCCCGCCGCGGAGGTGGCGTCGTACCACATGGCGGTCTTGCCCTGGGTGAGGTTGTTGAGGCACTCGGCGAAGCCGGACTGGGCGGCGCCGGACTGGCCGTGCTTGCGCACGAGATCGACGTAGAACTTCGTGGCGTCCTTGAAGCCCTTGTCGTCGAGGCGGGCCTTCCAGTCCTTGTCGAACCAGGTGCCACCGAAGGTGTTCACGACGGTGGTCAGCGGCGCCATCGACTCGCCCCAGCCGGGCAGGCCGCGCAGGCAGATGCCCTTCATGCCCTTCTCGGCGCCGTCCACCTTCGCCGAGAGGTCCGCGACCTGCTGCCAGGTCGGGTGCTCGGGCATCTTCAGGCCCTTCTTGGCGAAGACGTCCTTGCGGTACATCAGGAAGGACGACTCGCCGTAGAACGGTTCGCCGTAGAGCTTCCCGTCGTCGCCGGTGAGCGACTCGCGCATCGGGGCGAGGATGTCCTTCTGGTCGAATGCCTTGTCCTTGCTGACGTACGGGCCGAGCGAGCGGAGCCAGCCGTTGCGGGCGTAGATCGGGATCTCGTAGTTGGAGAGCGTCGCGACGTCGTACTGGCCCGCCTGGTTGGCGAAGTCCTGGCTGATCTTGTCGCGGACGTCGTTCTCCGGCAGCACCGTGAAGTTCACCTTGATGCCGGTCTCCCGCGTGAAGTGCTTGGCCGTGAGCTTCTGCAACTCGACCATCTGCGGGTTGTTGACCATGAGGACGTTGAGGGAGTCACCGCCGCTGCCGGCCCCGCCGGCGCCGGCCCAGCAGCCGGACAGGAGAGGGGTGGTGAGCAGCGTCCCTGCGGCGGCCATCACGAGCAGGGGGCCCGGCGGCCTGCGTCGGCTCTGGGTTCGCATCGATGCTCCTGGACGTAAGGGATGGAAGGGGGAGGGAGGGGAAGGGAGGGGGAATGGAAGGGATTAACCGGGATGAAGCGGTACGTCTACGGGTGTGCGGAACCCACCTGCGTACCGGGGGAGTCGTACGGGGGTGGATCAGACGCGGATGACCTGCGGGCCCATCAGCGAGTAGCGGTGGGCCTCGGACGCGGGCAGCTGGGTGCTGGTGACAATGGCCTCAAGGGCGCCGACCGGCGCGAAGCGGCAGAAGCTGACCGCGCCGAACTTGGTGTGCACGCCCGCGAACACGGTGCGCCGCGCCGCCCTGATGGCCTGCGACTTCACCTCGCTGACGGCCGGGTCCGGGGTGGTCAGACCGTGCTCGCGGGAGATGCCGTTGGCGCCGATGTAGGCGAGGTCGACGACGAAGCCGGCGAGCATCTTCGACGTCCAGTGGTCGACGGTCGCGAGCGTGCCCGCGCGGACCCGGCCGCCGAGCAGGATCACGGTCGTGTTGTCGTTCTCCGCGAGCGTGCCCGCGGTGGCGAGGGAGGCGGTGACGACGGTCAACGGCCGATCGCGCGGCAGCGCCTCGGCGATCAGCTGCGGCGTGAAGCCCTCGTCGACGAAGACCGTCTCTGCGTCGCCGAGCAGCTCCGCGGCGGCCGTGGCGATCCGCCGCTTCTCCGGCACGTGCATCGTCGTGCGGAACGCCAGCGTCGTCTCGAACCCGGCGCTCTCCACCGGATACGCCCCGCCGTGTGTGCGCCGCACCAGGCCGTGGTCCTCCAGGGCCCGCAGGTCGCGGCGCACGGTCTCCTTCGCGACGCCGAGCGCGTCCGCGAGCTCGGTGACGTCGACGGACCCGGAGTGCCGCGCGGCCCGCACGATCTCCCGCTGTCGTTCCTCCGCGCTCATGCCCGCCGACCTCCTCCGTGCCCGTCACTGCCCGTTCGGGCCCGGAAGGACCCGCACCGGAAGTTCTACCGGGGGTACGCCGAGGTGAACAGGCCTGGAGCGGGCCCGATGCCGCCCGTTCCTGCCCGTTTCGCGGGGCGTGCGGTCCGGCGCGGACCTGCGGGGGAGCGGGGGATCATGTGGGTTCGGGCGGGGCGGATGACCGAACAAGGCGGCGGGCGGGCCCGTTCGGTGCCCGCCCGCCGCGAAATGTCATGCCCGGTCCCGCCTCGAAGTGCCGTGCTCAGTGGGGCCAGATCGGCGGGTCGTTGATGAATCGCCCGCCCATGTACTGGTGCGCCGGATTGTCGTCGCTGAGCGGGCCGTGCTCGGCCAGCAGCTTCTCCGCGTACACCTCCGAGTCGTCCTGCGGCTCGTAGCCGAGGGCGCGGGCGCTGGAGAGGTCCCACCAGACGCGGGTGTTGGCGGACGAGCCGTAGACGACTGTGTGGCCGACCTTCCCGGCGGTCAGGGCCGCGTGGAAGAGCCGGGCGCCGTCGGCGGGGCTCATCCACACCGACATCATGCGGACGTCCGTGGGCTCCTTGAAGCAGGAGCCGATGCGCACGGAGACGGTCTCGATGCCGTACTTGTCCCAGGCGAACTGGGCGAGGTCCTCGCCGAACGACTTCGACAGGCCGTAGTGCGTGTCGGGGCGGCGCGGCGTCGCGACCGGGACCAGCGGATCGCCGTCCTCCACGCGCGGGCGCGGCGTGTAGCCGATCGCGTGGTTGGAGGAGGCGAAGACGACGCGGGGGGCGGTGCCGTCCGGGCGGGACGCGGCCTCTTCGCGTACGGCCTCGTACAGGTGGTACGTGCCCTTGATGTTGGAGTCGAGGATCTTGTCGAAGGTCGACTCCAGGGAGATCCCGGCGAGGTGCAGCACGCCGTCGACACCGCGCACCGCCTCGCGCAGGGCGTCCGTGTCGTTGAGGTCGGCGACGATCGCGTCGGGCGCGTCCTCGATGGGGCGGACGTCGAGCAGGCGCAGCTCGTAGCCGTACTGGGGCAGCAGCTCCCGCATCAGGGTGCCGAGTCCGCCGGCCGCGCCGGTGAGCAGGATGGTGCGGGAACGGGAAGGGACTGGCATGCGTGTGATCTCCGGTTGCGTGAGCGGCATTCACATTCGTGGACACGCTATGAAGCGTCGGGTGGCCAGTCAAGAGGCGTGCGAGCAGAGTGAGTTCGCGTGTTTTGCGTGCTTGACCGGCCGCTGAGGGCCGTCCTACCGTGGCATTGTTCAGAAATGTAAACGCGAATCACAAACGTGCACATCGCGCGGTGTGCACGTCCAGGGAGAGCTCGTGACCTCAGTTCCTCTCGCCGCTCGCCTCAACATTCCCAGCGGGCCGCTGTTCTTCCCCGTCACCGCGTACGGGTCCGACGGCTCCGTGGACCTCGACACCTACCGCGCGCACGTGCGGCGCGGCGTCGAGGCCGGGGCCGCCGCCGTGTTCGCCTGCTGCGGTACCGGGGAGTTCCACGCCCTCACGCCCGAGGAGTTCGAGGACTGCGTCGCCGCCGCGGTCGAGGCGGCGGCGGGCCGGGTGCCCGTCGTCGCGGGCGCCGGATACGGCGCCGCGCTCGCTGTCCGGTATGCGCGCGCGGCCGAACGGGCGGGCGCCGACGGCCTGTTGGCGATGCCGCCCTACCTCGTCGTCGCCGGCCAGGAGGGACTGCTGCGGCACTACACGGAACTGGCCGACGCGACCTCCCTCGACACCGTCGTCTACCAGCGCGACAACGCGGTCTTCACCCCGGAGACGGTCGTCGCGCTCTCCCGCCACCCCAAGGTGATCGGGCTCAAGGACGGGCTCGGCGACCTGGACCTGATGCAGCGCATCGTCAGCGCCGTACGCACGGACGGGGCGGCGGACTTCCTGTACTTCAACGGGCTTCCCACCGCCGAACTCACCGGCCTCGCCTACCGCGGCATCGGCATCACCCTCTACTCCTCCGCCGCCTTCGCCTTCGCGCCCGAGCTCGCGCAGGCCTTCCACACGGCGCTGAACGCGGGCGACGACACCACGGTGAACCGGCTCCTCGACGGCTTCTACCGCCCCCTCGTCGAGCTCCGCAACCAGGGGCGGGGGTACGCGGTCTCCCTCGTGAAGGCGGGGGTGCGCCTCGGCGGGCTCGACGTCGGCGGGGTGCGGCCACCGCTGCACGAGCCGAGCGGGGAACACATCGGGCGCCTCGCCGAACTCATCGAGCAGGGCGCGAAGTTGCTGGAAGGAGCCGACGCGTGAGGACATCCGCCTTCGTCTACCCCTGGGACGTCAACGGCGATCCGGACGCCGCCCGCCGCATCGCGGACCTCGGCGTCCAGCAGGTCACCCTCGCCGCCGCCTACCACTCCACGCGCGCACTGACGCCCCGCCACCCGCGCCACCGCATCGTGACGGCGGAGCACGCGGCCGTGCTGTACCCCCTCGACCAACACCGCTGGCAGGTAAGGGAGTTGAGGCCGTACGAGGCTGGTGACTGGGCCCCCGGTGACGCCTTCGGTGCGGCCTCCGAGGCCCTCGCGGGCGCGGGGCTCGACGTCCACACCTGGGTCGTGCTAGCCCACAACTCCCGGATGGGCGCCGAGCATCCGGACACCTCCGTCGTCAACGCCTACGGCGACCGCTATCCCTGGGCGCCGTGCATCGCGCAGCCCGCCACGCGCGCGTACCTCGTCGGGCTGGCGGCGGAGGCGGCCACCCGTCCGGGCGCGCGCGGCACCGAACTCGAATCGCTCGGCTGGTACGGCCTCGCCCACCTGCACGCCCACGACAAGACCGGCGGCGTCGGGCTCGGCGAGGCCGGGCAGTACCTGATGTCACTGTGCTTCTGCCCTTCGTGCCGCGAGGGGTACGCCGAACACGGCCTGGATCCAGTCGAGTTGGCGTCCGCCGTCCGCACGGCACTGGAACCCGGATGGCGGGGCGACGGCACCGACGACGGCTGGGCGACGGTCGAGAAGCTGCTCGGCGCCGAGACCGCGGCCGCCACGCGCGCGTACCGCGACACCACGGCCCGCACCCTCCAGGAGGCGGCCGTGACGGCGGTACGGGCCGCGGCCCCCGCCGGCTTCCAGGTGCTGCTGCACGCCGACCCCGTCTCGTACCACTGCGGCGCCAACGCGGGCGTCGACCCGGGGCACATCCTCTCCGTCGCCGACGGCGTCGTCGTGCCCTGCACGGGCGGCGCGGGCCTGGTGCGTGCGTTCGCGGAACAGGGGAGCGGTGTCGTCGCCGCGAACCTCACCGTCGTACGCGGCATGGGCGGCAGCCCCGCCACCCTCGCGGAGGACGCGCGCGCGGCGCGTGACCTGGGGGCGACGCAGTTGCGGCTGTACCACGCGGGTCTCGCGTCGGACGGGGACCTCGCGGCGGTGGCGGGGGCGGTCGCGGAGCTCTGAACGGCAGTCGGCGAGGAAGAGCGGATGGTCAACTTCCGTAAGACGTATGGAAGGTGTGTGAACTTCTTTCGCCGGAAGCGTTGACGAAACAAGTCCGCGCTTCTAGCTTCAACGCGTCGTACTTCGTACGTCATATATGAGACGCGATACGCCATACGAGAGGCCCGCATGACCTCTGTGCCCACGCCGATCCCCTCCCGCACCCAGTACGTCCTGGAGGAGATCAAGCACCGCATCCTGACTGGGCAGTTGCGGCCCGGTCAGGCCCTGGTGGAGACCGATGTCGCCGCCCAGTTCGGGGTCTCCAAGACCCCGGTGCGCGAGGCGCTCAAGACCCTCGCCGGGACCGGACTCGTCGTGATGAGCCAGTACAAGGGCGTCACGGTGCGCATGGTGGACGCCGACATGGCCCGCGAGGTCTACGACGTGCGGCTGCTGCTCGAACCGGAGGCGCTGCGCCGCACCGTGCGCCGCCGCGCCTCCCTCGACGCCGCCCGCGACGCCCTGCACAGCGCCGCCACCGCGAGCGACACCGCCCAGCGCTCCCTCGCCAACCGGGAGTTCCACCGCGCCCTCTACCTCCCCTGCGGCAACCCGCTGCTCGGCAGGATGCTCGACGAGGTCCGCGACCAGGCCGCCCTGGTGTCCGCCGTGGCGTGGGCCGCCGACCCCTCGTGGGACCGGGAGGCCGCCGAGCACCGGGAGATCCTGGAGCTCGCCCTCGCGGGGGACGCCCAGGGTGCCTCGCGCGCGCTGCGGGACCACATCGCGTCGTTCGTCGAGCGGGCCTTCCCCGACGTGCGGGAGGACCGGGAAGAAAAGGGTGAGCACCACTCATGACTGCCACATCGGTCACGCCGGCCACGTTCGAGACCCAGCGCGCCGCGCTCGCGGACGTGGTCGCGATCCCGGTGACCCCGTTCGCCGAGGACGGATCCGTCGACGAGGGCCGGTACCGGGCCCTGCTGCGGCGCCTGCTCGACAGCGGGGTGCGCACCCTCACGCCGAACGGGAACACCGGAGAGTTCTACGCCCTCACCCCCGAGGAGCGCCGCCGCGTCACCGAGCTGACCCTCGAAGAGGTGGGGGAGCGGGGCGTCGTCCTGGTCGGCGTCGGCCATGACGTGCCGACCGCGATCGAGGCCGCCCGGCACGCCCGCGAGCACGGCGCCCACATGGTGATGGTCCACCAGCCCGTGCACCCCTACGTCTCCGAGGTCGGCTGGGTCGACTACCACGGGGCCATCGCGCGGTCCGTGCCCGAGCTCGGCGTCGTCCCCTACCTCAGGAACGCGGCGCTGCCCGGTGCCCGGCTCGCCGAGCTCGGCGCCGCCTGCCCGAACGTGATCGGCGTGAAGTACGCGGTGCCGGACGCCGCACGGTTCGCCGGCTTCGCCCGGGACGCGGGCCTCGACCGGTTCGTCTGGGTGGCCGGGCTCGCCGAGCCGTACGCGCCCTCCTACTTCTCCGCGGGCGCCACCGGCTTCACCTCGGGGCTCGTGAACGTCGCGCCGAGCGTCTCGCTGTCCATGATCGAAGCGCTTCGATCCGGCGACCACGCCGCCGCCATGAAGGTGTGGGAGCAGATCCGCCGCTTCGAGGAACTCCGCGGCGCCGACGCCTCCGCCAACAACGTCACCGTCGTCAAGGAGGCCCTGGCATCGCTCGGCCTGTGCCGCCGCGACGTCCGCCCGCCGAGCAAGGAACTGCCGGAGGCGGCACGCGCCGAGGTCGCCGAGATCGCCGCGGGGTGGTCCATATGAGCACCGACCGGAGACCGCCCGGCGACCGGCGGCTGAGCCCCGAGCAGTTCCGCTCCCACCAGTGGTACGGCACCGAAGGCCAGCTGCGCACCTGGTCGCACAACGCCCGGATGCGCCAACTCGGCTACGAGGCCGAGGAGTACAAGGGCCGCCCCGTCGTCGCCGTCCTCAACACCTGGTCCGACATCAACCCCTGCCACGTGCACCTGCGCGAGCGCGCCGAGGCCGTGAAGCGGGGCGTGTGGCAGGCGGGCGGCTTCCCGCTCGAGTTCCCCGTCTCCACGCTCTCGGAGACGTACCAGAAGCCGACCCCCATGCTCTACCGCAACCTGCTCGCCATGGAGACCGAGGAGCTGCTGCGCTCCTACCCGGTCGACGCGGCGGTGCTGCTCGGCGGCTGCGACAAGTCGACCCCCGCCCTGCTCATGGGCGCGACCTCCGCCGACGTGCCGGCGCTCTTCGTGCCGGCCGGGCCGATGCTGCCCGGTCACTGGCGCGGCGAGACCCTCGGTTCCGGCACCGACATGTGGAAGTACTGGGACGAGCACCGCGCGGGCAACCTCACCGACTGCGAACTGCGGGAACTCCAGGGCGGGTTGGCCCGGTCGCCCGGTCACTGCATGACCATGGGGACCGCGTCCACCATGACCGCGGCGGCCGAGGCCCTCGGCATGACCCTGCCGGGCGCCTCCTCGATCCCGGCCGTCGACTCCGCGCACGAGCGAATGGCCGCCGCCTCCGGGCGCCGTGCCGTCGACCTGGCCTGGACCGCGCTCAGGCCCTCCGGGATCCTCACCCCCGAGGCATTCGAGGACGCGGTCACCACGGTGCTCGGGCTCGGCGGCTCCACCAACGCCGTCATCCACCTCATCGCCATGGCCGGGCGGGCCGGCGTTCCGCTGGCCCTCGACGACTTCGACCGGATCGCGCGCACCGTTCCCGTGCTCGCGAACGTGCGGCCGGGCGGCCAGACGTACCTGATGGAGGACTTCCACTTCGCCGGTGGCCTGCCGGCGTTCCTCTCCCGGATCACCGACCTGCTGCACCTCGAACGTCCCACGGTCAACGGGCGGTTCGGCGACCAGATCGAGGGCGCCGAGGTGCACGACGACGACGTGATCCGCCCCCGTACGAACCCGGTCGCGGCCGAGGGTGGCGTCGCGGTCCTGCGCGGCAACCTCTGCCCCGACGGCGCCGTCATCAAGCACATCGCCGCCGAGCCACGGCTCCTCAAGCACACCGGCACGGCCGTGGTCTTCGACGACTACAAGACCATGCAACGCACCATCAACGACCCGGAGTTGGGCATCACAGCCGACAGCGTCCTGGTGCTGCGCGGCTCGGGCCCCAGGGGTGGGCCCGGCATGCCCGAGTACGGCATGCTGCCCATCCCCGACCACCTGCTCAAGCAGGGCGTGCGCGACATGGTGCGGCTCTCCGACGCCCGGATGAGCGGCACCAGTTACGGGGCGTGCGTCCTGCACATCGCACCCGAATCGCACGTCGGAGGACCGCTCGCGCTGGTCCGCAGCGGCGACACCGTCACGCTCGACGTCGCTGCCCGCTCGCTCCAACTCGACGTGGATAACGAGGAGTTGGAACGGCGGAGAGCCGAATGGGCGCCACCCGCCGAACGTCACCAGCGCGGCTACGGCGTGCTCTACGACGAGCAGATCACCCAGGCCGATACCGGCTGCGACTTCGCCTTCCTGGCGCGGTCCGGCACGGTGCAGGACCCGTACGCGAGCTGAGCCACCCCGCACCATCGCCGGTCTTCATGGCCGACACCCCGAACACCGTCTGCGAAGCGTTTCGATACGTGCCCCGTGCAAGCGCTTTCTGCGCCCCGTGAACACGCCCCGTGAACACGCCCCGTGAAGAAGCAAGAAGCACCGACCTGAGCCACCGAGAACGGAGTTCCCGTCATGGCCCAAGCCGCAGCCGTGGCCAAAGCACCGCAGGGCGCGTCGCCGCCCCGGCGCCGCAAGTCAGCCACCCCGCGCAGGCTCCCGTATCTGCTGATCGCGCCCGCCGGGCTGCTGATGCTGGGCTTCATCGCGTATCCCGTCATCAGCGTCTTCTACTACAGCGTGCAGCACTTCAACCCGACCAAGCCGTGGCGCAACGGGTTCGCGGGACTCGACAACTTCGTCACCGCGTTCACCAACGACCCGGACTTCTGGCGGACGCTGGGCTTCAGCCTCCAGTGGGTCGTCGTCCAGGTGGTGCTGCAACTGCTGCTCGGCCTCGGGCTCGCGCTCGTCGTCAACCAGACCTTCGTCGGCCGCGGCATGGCCCGCGCCCTCGTCTTCTCCCCGTGGGCCGTCTCCGGCGTGCTCACCTCGGCCGTCTGGATGCTGCTCTACAACTCGCAGACCGGCATCACGCGCTACCTCGCCGACATCGGGATCGGCTCGTACGGCACGTCCTGGCTGTCCGACACGGCGACCGTGTTCCCCGCCGTCGTGACCGCCGAACTCTGGCGCGGCGTCCCCTTCTTCGCGATCCTCATCCTCGCCGACCTCCAGTCGGTGTCGAAGGACCTGTACGAGGCCGCAGAGGTCGACGGGGCGAGCCGGCTGCGCCAGTTCTTCCACATCACGCTGCCGCACCTCAAGGACGCGATCATCCTGTCCACGCTGCTGCGCGCGGTCTGGGAGTTCAACAACGTCGACCTGCTCTACACCCTCACCGGCGGCGGACCCGCGGGTGAGACGACCACCCTGCCGCTGCGCATCGCCTCCATCGCCGTCGACAGCCACGACTTCGGCTACGCGTCCGCGCTGACGTCCATCGCCTTCGTGATCCTCCTGTTCTGCTCGATGATCTATCTCCGCCTGAGCAAGTTCGGGGGCGAGGACAAGTGACCGTCAAGGAAGCCGAATTGACCGCCACCACGACCGCGCCCGCCACCGCTCCCGGAGGCGGCCGGCACCGCGCCGCGCTGCGCCCCTCCAAGAAGGGGAGCGAAGGTCCGTCTTGGGAGCACATCCCGCGCTGGCAGATCTATGTGCCGCTCGGTGTCTACCTCCTCTTCACGCTCGTCCCCTTCTACTGGATGCTGCTCTTCGCGTTCCGGCCCGCCGGATCCACCTCCCTGGTGCCGTGGCCGCTCACCTTCGAGCACTTCGACAAGGTGTGGAACGAGCGGTCCTTCGCGGTCTTCTTCCAGAACAGCCTGCTCGTCGGACTCGCCTCGATGCTGATGACGACAGTCGTGGCGCTGGCGGGCGGCTACGCGCTCGCCCGCTTCGACTTCCGGGTCAAGCGGGGCTTCATGCTCGCGCTGCTGTGCTCGCAGTTCATTCCGGGCGCCCTGATGCTGGTCCCGCTGTTCCAGATCTTCGCCAACCTGCGGCTGATCAACTCGCTCGGCAGCGTCATCATCGCCGAGACCGTCTTCCAGCTGCCGCTCACGATGATCCTCATCAGCGGCTTCATCAAGAACGTGCCGTACTCGCTGGAGGAGGCCGCCTGGGTCGACGGCTGCGGACGCTTCCGCGCGTTCTGCGCCGTCGTCCTCCCACTGCTGCGCCCCGGCCTCATCGCGGTCGGCTCCTTCGCCTTCGTGCACAGCTGGAACCACTTCCTGTTCGCCCTGATGTTCCTCTCCAACCAGGACAAGCAGACGATCCCGGTCGGGCTGGCCACCCTCATGGGCGCGGACTCCGTCGACCTGGGCGCGCTCGCTGCCGGCGGTGTCGTGGCCGCGCTGCCCGTGGTGATCGTCTTCGCCTTCATTCAGAAATGGCTCGTCACGGGGTTCAGCGCGGGGGCGGTGAAGGGATGACAAGCACCATGAAGATCAAATCGATCACGCGGACGGACAACAGCGGCCCGATGCACGAACCCGTTCCCGTCGTCCTCGCGGGCGCGCGCGGACACGGCCGCTGGCACCTCAACAACCTGCGGGGCCTGGCGGAGGCGGGCCGGGTGCGGCTCGTCGGAGTGTGCGAGCTGCGGCCGCTGGACGGGGCGGAACTCGACGGGTTCGAGACCGGCGACCTCGTGCAGAGCGCCGACTTCGGGGAGCTGCTCGACCGCACCGGCGCCCGGATCGCGATCATCTGCACCCCGATCCCGACGCACACGCAGCTCGCCCTGGTCGCCGCCGAGCGGGGCGTGCACCTGCTCCTGGAGAAGCCGCCCGCGCCGTCGTACACGGAGTACGAGCGGATGGCGGCCGGGGTCGCCGCGGCGGGCATCGCCTGCCAGGTCGGCTTCCAGTCGCTCGGCTCGCATGCGGTGTCTCATGTACGAGATCTCGTACGCGACGGCGCCATCGGCGAGCCCCTCGGCGTCGGCGCCGCCGGAGCCTGGGCCCGCGACGAGGCCTACTACCGGCGTGCCCCCTGGGCCGGTCGCCGCCGCCTCCCCGCCGCCGACGGCACCGGCCGGACGGTCGACGTCGTCGACGGCGTGCTCACCAACCCCCTTGCTCACGCCGTCGCCACCTCCCTCGCCCTCGACGGCGCGACCGGCGGCGCCGACCTCACCACCATCCGCACCGAGCTGTACCGCGCCAACGCCATCGAGGCCGACGACACCTCGTACGTCGAGCTGACCACCCGCACCGGATCGCGCGTCACCGTCGCGGCGACGCTGTGCGCCGAGCGGCCCGACGAGCCGTACGTCGTCGTGCACGGGAGCCGCGGCCGGATCACGTTCTGGTACAAGCAGGACCGCGTCCTCGTGCAGCGCGCGGGCCGCGGCCCCGAGGAGTCCGTGCACGGCCGCACCGACCTCCTGGCCAACCTCGTCGACCACCTCGCCACCGACGGGGAGACGCCGCTGCTCGTGCCGCCGGCCGTCACCGGCGCGTTCATGCGCGTGGTCGAGGCGATCCGGTTGGCCCCCGACCCGCTGGCGCTGCCCGCCGACGCGTGGAGCGAGGTGCCCGCCGACCGGCCGGGCACCGTACGCCGGGTGGTGCACGGCGCCGATGGGTTCGTCGCCGCGAGCGCCGACGGCCTCACGGGCTTCGCCGGGCTCGGCGCGTCCTGGGCCCGCCCCGGAACGGAGGTATCGTCATGACCCGCACCCTGCACGGCCTCGCCACGGCCCCGCTGACGCTGAACTGCGCCGGCCGCCCCGTCGCCCGCTACGAGATCCGACCGTACGCCGGGGAGGACGCGCGCCGCCTCTCGCCGCGCCCCTTCCTGCACCCGGTGACCACGCTCGCCGGCACCCCCGTCACCGAGTTCGCGCCCGCCGACCACCCGCACCACCTCGGAGTCGGCGTCGCCGTGCCGGACGTCGAGGGCCGCAACTTCTGGGGCGGGCGCACCTACGTCGAGGGCCGGGGGCCGACCGAGCTCGACAACCACGGCGAGCAGCGGCACCGCGCGTTCAAGCTGTGCGACCCGGACGGGTTCGTGGAGGACCTCGACTGGATCGCGGACGGCTGCGTGCCCGTCCTGCGTGAGCGCCGCACCGTCGCCGTCACCCAACTGTGCGACGATGCCTGGGCGTTGGACTTCACGTTCTCGCTCACCAACCCGGCGGACGCCGCGCTGAGCATCGGCAGCCCCGCGACCAACGGGCGTCCCGGCGCCGCGTACGGCGGTTTCTTCTGGCGGGCTCCGAAGGAGGTCGCGGCCCCGGCCGTGTTCACCGCCGCCGCCGAGGGTGAGAGTGCCGTACACGGCCGCCCCGCCGACTGGCTGGCCATGGCGGGCGACGGCTGGACCCTCGTCCTCGCGGGCGCCACCGCCGAGACCCGCCGCGACCCGTGGTTCGTCCGCACCGACGAGTACCCGGGCGTCGGCTCCTCGCTCGCCTCCGCCGCCCGGCTGCCCATCGGCCCCGGCGACACCGCCGTACGCCGCGTGGTCACGGTCGTCGCCGACGGCACGCTCGACCGGAAACGCGCCGCGACGCTCGTCCGCAAGGCGGTGGCCGCATGAGCCGCACGCCGCGCAGAACCGGTGACCTGGGCGACGGCACGTACCGCAACCCGGTGCTCGCCGCCGACTGGTCCGACCCCGACGTGGTCCGCGTCGGCGACGACTTCTACCTGACCGCCTCCAGCTTCGGCCGCGTCCCCGGCCTGCCGTTGCTGCACTCCCGCGACCTCGTCAACTGGACGCTCGTCGGGCACGCCCTCGACCGCCTCGAACCCGCCGAGGCCTTCGCCACCCCGCGCCACGACTGCGGCGTGTGGGCCCCGTCGATCCGCCACCACGACGGCCGCTTCTGGATCTTCTGGGGCGACCCCGACCACGGCGTGTACCAGGTCAACTCCGAGACCGTCCAAGGGCCTTGGTCGGCCCCTCACCTCATCAAGGCGGGCAAGGGCCTCATCGACGCCTGCCCGCTGTGGGACGAGGAGACCGGCGAGGCGTACCTCGTGCACGCCTACGCGAAGTCCCGCGCCGGCATCAAGAACCGCCTCACCGGCCACCGCATGGCACCCGACGGCAGCGAACTCCTCGACGAAGGAACGGTGTTGATCGACGGGGACCGCATTCCCGGCTGGTTCACCCTGGAGGGGCCCAAGGTCTACCGGCACGACGGCTGGTACTGGATCCTCGCTCCCGCGGGCAGCGTCGAGACCGGCTGGCAGGGCGCCTTCCGCTCCCGCTCGTTCTTCGGGCCCTACGAGGAACGGGTCGTGCTCGAACAGGGCGACACCGACGTCAACGGACCCCACCAGGGCGGATGGGTGCGCACCACGGCGGGCGACGACTGGTTCCTGCACTTCCAGCAGCGCGGCCCGTACGGGCGGGTCGTGCACTTGCAGCCGATGCGCTGGGACGCCTCCGGGTGGCCGGTGATCGGCGACGACGGCGCCCCCGTCGACGTGCACGAGAAGCCGAAGCTCCCGCCGCGGCCGGTGACGGCGCCCGCGACGGACGACGACTTCCCCGGCGGGCGCTTCGGCCCGCAGTGGCAGTGGACGGCAAACTCCGAGGCGGACTGGACGAGTTCGCACGGCGGAGACGGGCTGCTGCTGACCTGCGTGCGCTCCGCCGACGGGGTGCGCGACCTGCGCCGCGTACCCCACCTGCTGACCCAGCGGCTGCCGCTCCTGCCGAGCCGCGTGGAGGTCGACCTCCGGCTCGACGCCACAACTCCCGCCGCCCGCGCTGGACTTGCCGTGCTCGGTGACGCATACACATGGATCGGCCTCGAACGCGGGGCGGACGGCGCGGTCCATGTGGTGCACCGGTTCGCCGAGACCACCGCCGACGCGGAACGCGACGCCGCCCATCCGCGCGCGGCGCCCGGCGCGACGGCGCGGCTGCGCGTCGACATCGCCGACGGGGCCCGCTGCCGCTTCTTCGTCGACACCGGAGACGGCTTCCGGCGCTCGGGCCAGGTGTTCGCCGCCCAGCCCTGGCGCTGGGTCGGCGCCCTGCTCGGCCTGTTCGCGGCGGCGCCGCCCGGTGGTCAGGCCGCCGGCGCCGCACGGTTCACGCACTTTCGCAGCACCACCCTCCAGTTGGATCCAGAAGAAGAGAGCCGACCATGACCATCAGTGCACGCAGAGGAACCCGCAGCGGCATCCGCAGATCCGCACTGCGCACCGGCACCGCCGTCGCCATCAGCACCGTCCTCGCCCTGACCGTCACCGCCTGCGGCGACGACGGCAGCGGGGCGGGCGGCGACAAGGGGAACGAGGGCTCCGGCAAGGGCGAGATCACCTTCTGGGACAACAACACGGCCGTGCGCCGCGACGTCTGGATGGAGATCATCAAGGACTTCGAGAAGCAGAACCCGAACATCAAGGTCAAGTACGTCGGCATCCCCGCCGAGAACGTGCAGTCCAAGTACGACACCGCCATCCAGGGCGGCGGACTGCCCGACGTCGGCGGCGTGGGCACCGCGATGCTCGCCGGGATCGCCGCGCAGGGCGCCCTCGAACCGCTCGACGAGCGGATCGCCACGAGCCCGCTCAACGGGAAGCTCAACGACGCCTTCATGGAGTCCGTGAAGTCCGCGGGCGCGGGCGACAAGCTCTACGAGCTGCCGACCTCCGCCAACAACGGCGTCCTCTACTACCGCACCGACCTGTTCAAGAAGGCGGGCCTGGGCGCGCCGACGACCTGGGACAAGTTCTTCGAGGCGGCGGCGAAGCTCACCGACACCGGGAAGAACGAGTTCGGCTACACCATCCGCGGCGGTGAGGGCTCCATCGCGCAGGCCCTCGACGCCACGTACGGGCAGAGCGGCATCACCTCGTTCTGGGACGCGGACAACGAGAAGACCACGGTCAACGACCCCAAGAACGTGGCCGCGCTCCAGAAGTACGCCGACCTCTACAAGAAGTCGACGCCGGCCGCCGACGTCAACAACGACTTCACGAAGATGGTCGCGCAGTACGACAGCGGCAAGATCGGCATGCTGAGCCACAACCTCGGCTCCTACGGGGACCACGTGAAGGCCTTCGGCACCAAGTTCCGCGGCATCCCCAACCCGACGGGCCCGGGCGGCACCCGCGTCCAGGTCTCCAACCCGGTCGACGGGCTCGGCCTGTTCAAGGCGAGCAAGAACAAGAAGGCCGCCTGGAAGTTCATGGAGTTCGCCGCCTCGCACGCGGAGAACAGCAAGTGGAACGAGTCGGCGAAGCAGATCCCGGCCAACACCGAGGCCGCCAAGGACGACTGGGTGCAGAAGTCCGAGCCGACGAAGCTCGCGGCCGAGGCCCTGCAGTCCGGCTCCACCAAGATCGTGCAGCTGCCGTACTACCTGCCGGACTGGAACACCATCTCCAAGGCCGACAACGAGGACGACTTCCAGAAGGTCATGCTCGGCAAGACGACGGCGAAGACCTTCCTCGACTCGCTCGCCGACCAGCTCAACAAGGCGCAGGCCGAATGGAAGCAGCAGGCCAACTAGCGGTCACCGAATGCCTGTTCACCTCTGACCGGGCCGGCGGCGGGACGCCTCGTGCCCCGCGGCTCCCGTCGCCGGCCCCACCACACCCTGGTCTCTGAAAGGACGGCACCTCGACGTGTCGACCACCCGAAGAACCGCCCTGGCCGCCTTCGCCTCCCTGCCGCTCGCCGCGGCCCTCGCCGCCCCGGCCCCGGCGGCCACCGCCCGCCGCGACGACCGCCGGACCCTCTTCATCGCGGGCGACTCCACCGCCGCCCAGAAGTACCTGGACGCCAAGCCCGAGACCGGCTGGGGCATGGCCCTCCCGTTCTTCCTCGCCGACCGTGTCCGCGTCGCCAACCACGCGGTCAACGGCCGCAGTTCGAAGAGCTTCGCCGACGAGGGCCGCCTGGATGCGATCCTCGCCGCGATCCGCCCCGGCGACCTCCTCCTGATCCAGTTCGCGCACAACGACGAGAAGAGCGCCGACACCACGCGCTACACCGAGCCCTGGTCGACGTACCAGGACTTCCTGAAGCTGTACGTCGACGGGGCGCGGGCCAGGGGCGCCCGCCCGGTGCTCGCCACCGCCGTCGAGCGCAGAAAGTTCGACGCGGGCGGCAACCCCCTGCCCACCCACGGCGACTACCCGGCAGCGATGCGCGCCCTCGCCGAACGGGAGGGCGTCGCGCTGCTCGACATCCAGGCGCTGTCCCTGGCCCTGTGGCAGAAGCTCGGCGTCGAGGCCACGAAGACGTACTTCAACTGGACCGCGACCGAGCAGGACAACACGCACTTCAACCCGCCGGGCGCGATCGCGGTGGCCCGCTTGGTCGCCACCGAACTGCTCGGCCGCAAGGTGTTGCGCGCCCGTGACGTGCGCCGCACCGGCGACGGGCCCGGCGCCCTCGACGAACTGGACCCGGCCTGGCAGTCCCGGCTGACCTGGCTCGCCGGGACCACCCCTGCCTGACAATCCTCGCCTGACATCCCCCGCCCGAGATTCCTCGACACCGTCCTCCAGGAGCCGCACAGTGAGCGCACACAGGAAGAGCAAGCAGAGATACGCGGTCGTCGCCGCAGGCTGCACCGCTGTCGTCCTCGCCGTCACCGGCACGGTCACCGCCGCGGGCGCGGCGGAGCCCCATGGCCGCGACCTCGCCCGGCAGCCCCTCGCCAAGGGCGACGGCTGGGGCGCGGCCACCACCGGCACCACGGGCGGCGCCACTGCCGACGCCGCACACGTCTACACCGTCACCACCTGGGCCGAACTGAAGGCCGCATTCGCCGACGGCGGCGCGGCACCCAAGATCGTCAAGATCAAGGGCACCCTCGACGCGGACGGCGCGACCTGCGCCGACTTCGCCGCCGACGGCTACGACTTCGACCGGTACCTCGCCGATTACGACCCGAAGGTCTGGGGCTACGACAAGGAGGTCAGCGGGGCGCAGGAGGACCTGCGGGCCGCGTCGGCGGTGGCCCAGGCCAAGGCCATCAAGACGAACGTGCCCGCCAACACCACGATCATCGGCGTCGGGAAGAACCCCGGCATCGTCGGCGGCAGCCTCCAGATCAACGGCGTCGACAACGTCATCGTGCGCGGCCTCACCCTGGAGTCCCCGCTCGACTGCTTCCCGCAGTGGGACCCGACGGACGGCGACACCGGCAACTGGAACTCCGAGTACGACGCGGCCGTCGTCTACAACTCGACCCATGTCTGGCTGGACCACAACGAGTTCACCGACGGCGACCACCCGGATTCCGCTCTCCCCACCTACTACGGCCGCATCTACCAGCAGCACGACGGCGAACTCGACATCGTCAAGGGTGCCGACTACGTGACCGCCTCCTGGAACGTCTTCGCCGACCACGACAAGACCCTGATGATCGGCAACAGCGACGGCGCGGCGGCCACGGACCGCGGCAAGCTGCGCGTGACCCTGCACCACAACCTCTTCAAGAACCTCGTCGAGCGGGCCCCGCGCGTCCGGTTCGGGCAGGTCGACGTCTACAACAACTCGTATGTGGGCAAAGTCGATTACGCCTACTCCTTCGGCATCGGCTTCGAGTCGCAGCTCTACGCGGAGAAGAACGCGTTCACGCTGCCCAAGGGGATGTCGGCGGGCGCCGTCCTGCACCGCTGGAACGACTATCCCCTGACGGCCACCGGCAACCACGTGAACGGCAAGCCGGTCGACCTCGTGGCGGCCTACAACAAGGACCACGCGGACACCCCCCTCCGCGAGGGAGCGGGCTGGAAGCCGACCTTGCGAGGCCACGTGGACCCGGCGAAGTCGGTGCCGCGGGTGGTGGCGCGGGGCGCCGGCCCGGACCGTCTCCGCTGAGCCCTGCGATGCCCGGCGCCGGTTGAGGACTTCACTTGCCCCCGGGTTCGGCTGAGCAATTCACCTGCCCCGGCGCCGGTTGCCCATCTCAAGCCCCGCCGGCGATTGAGGCGCGGGGTCCGGGGCGGAGCCCCGCGACGTGTGCCCCGATCGCCGGCCACATTCCCAGGAGCCGCACCATGCCCACCCGCATCCCAAGACGGAGCGTCATCGCCGGCGCGGCGCTCGCCTTGAGCGCCGCCGCCAGCACCCCATCAAGCGCCATCACACCACCCCGCCGAACCCCCTTCGGCCGCTACGGCTCACCCCGATCCCGCCTCACCCCGACCACCCTCTACGTCGACCCCCGCGGCGCCGGCGACCACCTCACCCTGCAAGCCGCGACATCCGCCGCAACCACCCCCGGCCACACCCTCGTGCTCGCCCCCGGCACCTACCGGGAAACGGTGACCGTCCCGGCCACGGCCACCGGCACGACCTGGATCGGCGCTACCGGTGACCCCCGCGACACGGTCATCGTGTACGACAACGCCGCCGGCACCCCGAAGCCCGATGGCTCCGGCACGTACGGCACCACCGGCAGCGCCACCGTCACCCTGCGCCCCGACGGCTTCACCGCACACCACCTCACCTTCGCCAACGACTGGCTGCGCGCGGACCACCCGGGGATCACCGGAACGCAGGCCGTCGCGGTCAAGGTGACGGGCGACCGCTCGGCGTTCCACCGGTGCCGCTTCCTCGGCCACCAGGACACGCTGTACGCCGATTCGCCCGCGTTGACCGCCTTCTCCCGCCAGTACTTCCACGACTGCTACGTCGAGGGCGACGTCGACTTCGTCTTCGGGCGCGGCACCGCGGTCTTCGAGCGCTGCGACTTCCGCACGCTCGACCGCACGGACCTCACCTCCGCCCCGTACGGCTTCGTGTTCGCGCCGTCGACGGCGGGCGCCAACCGGCTCGGCTTCCTGGTCGTCCGCGGCCGGATCGGCTCCACGGCCCCGGACGCGTACTACAAGCTGGCCCGCCCCTGGGTGCCCAGCTCCGACACGACGGCCAGGCCCGCCCTGGTCGTCCGCGAGTCGCGGCTCGGCCGCGGCATCGACGCGGCCGAGCCCTACGCCAACATGTCGGAGAGCTTCCCGTGGCAGGACCAGCGGTTCGCGGAGTACCGGAACACCGGCCCCGGCGCCAAGGCGACGATCCCCGGGAACCGCCCGCAGCTCACCGCGGAGCAGGCGGCCACGCACACACGGGAGACGTATCTGGGGGAGTGGCGCCCGTGGGCGTGAGCCGCTCCGCCCGTCAGCCCAGGTGCCACAAGGCGTAGGTGACGAACAGCAGCACCAGGCCCGTGAGGGTCAGGGCCGCGCCCAGGACGCGGAGGTAGCCCACGGGCGCCAGGCCGCGGAGGTCGAACGCCCAACCGAGCCCGGCCGATATGGCGACGACCCCGCCCACGGCGAAGAAGCCGAGGAGGACCGGCGACGTGGCGCGGTCGCCGGCGGCGAGGGGGAGAAGACTCGTCGGGGGCACGGTCACGGTGGGGACCTGCATTCTGTGGGTCGAAGCGCTTCCTCCGACCCTAGAAGGGGCCCCTTCAAGGCACGGTCAACAAGGCGCCATGCAGGAGCAATGGTGCGGCCATATCGGCGTCGGGTATCGATCGGGTAAAGCCGGTCGCGGGACTCATGTGATGCGCGTAGACATGCATCCACCTGCACGAATCCCCCGTCCCCGACGGCCTCCGCGGCCGTCACGGCCAGAATTGGATCACGTCACCGATGCGCAAGCGCCATCTCGCCGCCGCCACCGCGACGGTCGCTTCCCTCGTACTCGCCGGCGTCGTCACCGCCGGTTCCGCCGACGCGGGCTCCACCGGCGACAAGGCCACGGCCGAGCCGCACAACATCGGCCTGCTCACCAAGGAGATCGACACCTACTACGGCGCGAAGCAGGACGCCGACGGCGTCTGGCAGGCCTCGCCCGACAGCCCGTACGCCGATGACCTCGCCCGTATCGAGAAGGGCGCGAAGCGGCAGATCGCCGCGGCGGCCCGGCAGCACCACGGCAAGGGCGACAGGCCCGCGATCGTCTTCGACATAGACGACACGCTGCTGCTCAGCCTCGACTACGAGAAGAAGACCAACTACGTCTACAACGACGCGAGTTGGAAGGAGTATGTGGGCAAGGCGAACCGCCCCGCCGTCTTCGGCACGCCCGCGCTCATCCAGTACGCCGAGTCCAAGGGCGTCGAGGTCTTCTACAACTCGGGGCTCGGTGAGACGCAGCGCTCCGCCGCCGTGCAGAACCTGAAGAAGGTCGGCATCGACGTCAACCTCGACGCGGACCACGTCTTCCTCAAGGACAAGGCGAACCCGCCCGCGTACCTGGCCGGCTGCGCCACGGCCGCCGCCTGGAACTGCACGACGGTGCAGTACAAGTCGGCGACGCGCAAGCACATCGAGTCGCGCGGCTACGACATCGTCGGCAACTTCGGCGACCAGTTCTCGGACCTGGAGGGCGGGTACGCGCACAGGACGTACAAGCTCCCGAACCCGACGTACTACGTGGACTGAGGCCAGGAGGTCCGTGGGGTGCGGCCGCGCCGCACCCCACGGACTTTGTCGGCTCAGTCGTACGTCAGGTCGGACGCCGTGTACCGGCAGTACGTGCCGTCGGGGCCGCTGCCCAGTTCCTTGGGTTCGGCGCCGGTGTTGTTGCCCTCGAACCGGACGCACGGCTTGATCTTCTTGCTGCTGTCGCCGTGGATGCGGACGTTGCGCAGGGCGGCCGTGTCCCCGTAGTTCGAGTTGATGCCGACGATCGACTTGCCCGGCGCGGTCACGTCGACGTCGTTGATGGTGATGCTGCGGTTCTTGTACTGCGTCGAGCAGTTGCCGCAGGAGCGGACCAGCTTGCCGAAGTCGGAGACCTGGAACTTGGTGACGACGAGCTTGCCCGCGCCGTTGAACTGGAACACCTTGTCGTCGGCCTTCTTCGCGCCGCCGCCGTACACCGTGTAGACGGACGACGTCGACTTGCCCTTGAAGGTGGCCGCGTCCTCGCCGACGTCCTCCCACCACACGTTCTGGAGCGTGCAACTGCCCGCGCAGTGCACTCCGTCGGCGGCGGGGGAGCCGATGATCACGTTCTTGAGGGTGGCGCCGTCCTTCAGGTTGAAGATCGGGTCCTGCCCCTCCTCCTGCCCGTCGCCGCCGAGGTCCCCGGAGCCGTAGAACCGCTTGAGCCCGCCGTCGTACGTGCCCGAGACGGAGATGGAACTGCTGACGGCCTGGGTGCCGGTGGCTGAGGGCCACGCGGTCGCGGCGCCAGCCGTCCCGAGCATGCCGCTCGCCATGAGCGCGCCCCCGGTGAGCGTGAGCGCCCCGAGCCCACCGAGCAGGGCTCTGCGGCGGGTGGTGCGGCGGCGATGAGTGTGTCGCGTTGTGTTGGTCATGCCCTTCAGTGGTCACCGACCGGGGAAGGGTTGCCGCCCAAACCGAGCCCCGCCGGCGATTGAGGCGCGGGGGCCGGGGCAGAGCCCCGAGACGTCAACCCCGATGCCCGGAAACAGGCGCGAAGTCCCCGCCCGCGGAAACTCGTTGGCCGCCACCGGTCCGCCCGCTCACGGAGTACTCGTCCGCGCCCGCGTCCCGGCCGCCCTCGGCGTGGTTGTACTGCCCGGCGAACACATGCTGACCCACCGGAACCGTACGCCCCGGCCTCAGCGCCCACCGGTACACGAGGAACCCGTCCCGTTCGGCGACGGATTCCTTGAAGTCGCCGGCGGGCAGCGAGCGCCAGTGGCCCGTGCTGTTGACCTTCCCGGTCTGCGCCACGCGCAACTCGACGGTGAGAGACGTCAGTTCGCGCCTTGTCTTGAACGTGACGTTGGACTGTGCCCAGTACGCGTTGGACCCCGGGTCCACCGAGCCATCGGCCCACAGCGGGTCGGCCGCGGGCTCCACCGCGACCTGCCGCTGCTGCGGCCCCGGATCGGGGCGCAGCGCCGAGCCGACCGCGAAACCGCCGACGGCGAGCGCCCCCGCGGCGCCCGCCGTGAGCGCGGCGATCCGTACCCAGCCCACCGCGGGCCGCCGCCCCGGCGCGTGCATCCCGCGCTCGACGCGGGCGAGCATCCGCGCCCGGTCGGGCCGATGCGCGTCGGCGGCCGCGCGCAGCCGCTGCCGCACGTCCTCCTCGCTCATCGACGGCCCCCTTCCGTGGCATCGAGCGGCGCGCCGACCGACCGTACGCGCCCGGATGCGGGCTCACCGTGCCCCAGCCGTCGTTCCAGCTCGGCCATGCCCTTCGAGGTCTGGCTCTTCACCGTACCGACCGAGACGCCGAGCGTGAGCGCGGTGTCCTTCTCCGACAGGTCGAAGGCGTGCCGCAGCACCACGCAGGCCCGTTTGCGGAAGGGGAGTTCGCGCAGCGCGCCCTGCACGTCGACGACCGCGGGAACGTCCGGCCCGTCCGTGCGGTCCTGCCTGCCGGACCAGAAGAGGGCCACGCGCCGCCGCTCGCGCACCGCGCTACGGATCCGGGTGCGCGCGAGGTTGGCGACGACACCGCGCGCGTACGCCACCGGGTGCTCGGCGTCCCGCACCCGGTCCCAGCGGTGCCAGAGCGCGAGCAGGGCGTCCGCCGCGAGGTCGTCGGCGGCGTCCGGCTCGCCCGTCAACAGGTGGGCGAGCCGGGCGAGTTCGCGGTGGTGCCGTTCGAAGAAGGCGTGGAACTCGGCAGAAGCGGAATCGTCCCCGGCGTCATCGACCGTGCTCACCCGACCCCTCCTCACAGTGGCGGCCCGATGGGGGAGGCGTGAGCGTACCAGCGTTGCGTACGACGCACCGAAGGGTGTCCGTGATACCGGACACCCTTCGGTGGAACTGGGATTGAGGAAGCGTCAGTTCTTCAACGCCGCCGCCATCATCGCCTTCGCGATCGGCGCTGCCAGGCCGTTGCCGCTGACCTCGGAGCGGGCCGCGTTCGACTGCTCGACGAGTACCGACACGGCGACCTTCTTGCCGGACGAGTCGTCCTTCGCGTACGAGGTGAACCAGGCGTACGGCGTCTGGCTGTTGTTCTCGCCGTGCTGCGCCGTGCCCGTCTTGCCGCCGACGGTCGCGCCGTCGATCCGCGCGTTGCTGCCGGTGCCCTCCGAGACCACGGTCTGCATCGCGGACTGCAACTGCGAGGCGGTCCGCTCGCTGACCACCCGGGTGCTGTCGTCGTCCGCGAACTCCTTGACCGCGTCGCCGTCGGCGTTCGTCACCTGGGACACCATGTGCGGGGACGCCTGCTCGCCGCCGTTCGCGATGGTCGCGGAGACCATCGCGATCTGCAGCGGCGTCGCCGTCACGTCGAACTGGCCGATGCCGGACAGGGCCGTCTGCGCGTCGTCCATCTTCGACGGGTACTTGCTCACGCCGGCCCGCACCGGTACATCCGTCTTGGCGTCGTTGAAGCCGAACTTCTCGGCTGTCGCCCGGACCTTGTCCTTGCCCAGGTCGGCGGCGAGCTTGCCGAAGACGTTGTTGCAGGAGTACTGCAACGCCGTCCGCAGCGTCGCGTTCTCACAGGGCGCGGAGGCGCTCTCGTTCTTCAGGTACGTGCTGGTGCCGGGGAGCTTGTACGGGTTCGGCGAGTGGGTCTTCTCGTCGACCGACGAGTACAGGCCGTCCTCCAGCGCCGCGGCGGCGACCACCAGCTTGAACGTCGAACCGGGCGGCAGCGCCTGCTTGAGCGCCCGGTTCACGGTCGGCGCCTCCTTGTCCTTGGCGAGCTGCTGCCAGGCCGCGGCGTCCTCGGAACCGGAGCCGCTGATCTTCGAGGGGTCGAAGGACGGCGTCGACACCATGCCGAGGATCCTGCCGGTGTCCGGGTCGATCGCGACGGCGGCGCCCTTCTTGTCGCCGAGAGCGCTGTACGCGGCCTTCTGCACGCCCGGGTCGATCGTCGTGATCACGTCACCGGGGTCGCTGCTCTTGCCGGTGAGCGTGTCCAGCGGGCTCTTCAGCTGGGTGTCGGTGCCGTCGAGCGCGCTCTGGTAGATCCCCTCCAGTTGCGTGGCGCCGTACACCTGCGAGGTGAAGCCGGTCACCGCCGAGTACAGCGAACCGTCGGTGTAGGTCCGCTTGTACTTCAGGTCGCTGGAGTCGCCCGTCTTCGTCGAGCCGGTCACCGCCTTTCCGCCCACGATGATGTCGCCGAGCGGATTCGCGTACTGCGAGATGGTCTTCCGCCGGTTGTCGTCGCTGTTGGCGAGGGCCTGGCCGTCATAGAACTGCACCCAGGTCGCCCTGACCAGCAGGGCGAACACGAGGAGCAGCGTAAAGACGGAGGCGCGCCTGATCGTCTTGTTCATCGCGTACGGAAGACGAGCGAGTCGGCGCGAATCGTTCCTGACCGTGCGTTTTCTCACCGTACGTTCATCAATCAAGCCCCGCCGGCGATTGAGGCGCGGGGTCCGGGGCGGAGCCCCGTGACCGGGTCACAGCCTCCGTGTCGCCAGGGTCAACCGGTCACGCGCGTCGAAGAGCGCGTCCGTGACCATCTGCTCATGCGCGGGCGTGAGCCGCGCCACCGGGACCGAGCAGGAGATCGCGTCCCGGGCCGGCGTACGGTACGGGATCGCCACACCGAAGCACCGCAGGCCCAACGTGTTCTCCTCGCGGTCGACCGCGAACCCCTGCTCCCGGATCTGGTGCAGCTCCTCGATGAGCCGCTCACGGTCGGTGACCGTGTGCTCGGTCAGCGAGGGAAGCGTCTCCGGGAGCAGCTTGCGCACCTGCTCGTCGGTGTGGGTGGCGAGCAGCGCCTTGCCGAGCGACGTGGAGTGCGCGGGCAGCCGGCGGCCGACGCGGGTGAAGGGGCGCAGATAGTGCTGCGACTGACGGGTGGCGAGGTAGACGACGTTCGTGCCGTCGAGCCGGGCCAGGTGGATGGTCTCCGTCGTGTCGTCGGAGAGCCGGTCGAGCGTGGGGCGGGCCGCCGCCACGACCTCGTCGCCGTCGATGTACGAGGTGCCCACGAGGAGGGCGCGCACCCCGATGCCGTACCGCGTGCCGGTGGCGTCCGTCTCCACCCAGCCGAGGTCGACGAGCGTGCGCAGCAGCATGTACAGGCTGGACTTCGGGTATCCGACGGCCTCCTGCACCGCGGCCAGGGAGTGCATCCCGGGGCGGCCCGCGAAGTACTCGAGCAACTCCACGGTGCGCACCGCGGACTTGACCTGCCCGCCGCCTGCCGCGGCCCCCGTCTCGTCTGCCGACATCGCCCTTGACCCCTTCGTTCGACGAGAAATAGTCTCGGTGAGTAGTTCATCATCAGAGACAGCGTTCAGTATATCGAACGATGCTCGTCGCTCACCCGGGTGCGCGGCGAGAAAAGCTGGAGGAATGTGCCGTGGCAGCAACACCAGTCTGGAGTGTCGACCCCCGAACCGGGAAGCAGCGGGAGCAGGTCGCGGACGAGGCCACGGCGCAGGAAGTGGACGAGGCGGTGCGCGCCGCGCAGGACGCCCGCGCCGCTCTCGCCGACCGCACCGTCCGCGCCGCGTTCCTGCGCACCGCGGCCGACCGCCTCGAAGAGGCCAAGGACCACCTCGTCGAGGCGGCGGACGCGGAGACCGCGCTCGGCCCGGTCCGGCTCACCGGCGAACTCGCGCGCAGCTGCTTCCAGTTGAGGAAGTTCGCGGACATCGTCGACGAGGGCGCGTTCCTCGGCGTCGTCATCGACCACCCCGACGACACGGCGACGCCGCCCATCCCGGACCTGCGCCGCTACAAGATCCCGCTGGGCGTCGTCGCCGTCTACGCGGCCTCGAACTTCCCGTTCGCCTTCTCCGTGCCCGGCGGCGACACGTCGAGCGCGCTCGCCGCCGGCTGCCCCGTCGTCGTCAAGGCGCACCCCGACCACCCGGCCACCTCCGAGCTGGTCGCCGCCACCATCCGGCGGGCCGCCGCGGAGCACAGCATCCCGGAGGGCGTGCTGGGCCTGGTGCACGGCTTCGACGCGGGCGTCGAGCTGGTCAAGCACCCGCTGGTGTCCGCGGCCGGCTTCACCGGTTCCGTACGCGGCGGCCGCGCGCTCTTCGACGCCGCCTCCTCGCGTCCGGTGCCGATTCCGTTCCACGGCGAGCTGGGCTCGCTGAACCCGGTTGTCATTACCGAGGCCGCGGCCGCCGAGCGCGCCGACCAGATCGGCACCGGGCTCGCCGGGTCCATGACGCTGGGCGTCGGCCAGTTCTGCGTAAAGCCGGGTCTCGTCTTCGCGCCGAAGGGCGAGGCGGGCGACACCCTCGTCAAGTCCCTCACGGCCGCGGTGAGCGACACCGCGTCCGGCGTGCTCCTCGACCACCGCATGCGCGACAACTTCGTCGCCGGTGTCGCCGCGCGCGCCGAACTCCCGGACGTGGAAGCCCCGGTGACCCCCGGCGCGGGCAGCGAGCACACGGTGGCGCCCGGCTTCCTCACGGTCCCGGCCACGCGCCTCACGACCGAGGGCGGCGCGCACGACCTCCTCCTGGAGGAGTGCTTCGGCCCGGTGACGGTCGTCGCCCGCTACGAGACGGCCGACGAGATCACGGCGGTGCTGAACCGGCTGCCCGGCAACCTCACGGCGACGGTCCAGCTGTCGTCCGGCGAGGCCGCGGGCGAGGGCCGGGGCGCCGAGATCCTCGCCGAGCTGACGCCCATCGCGGGCCGCGTCCTCGTCAACGGCTGGCCGACCGGTGTCGCGGTCGCCCCCGCCCAGCACCACGGCGGCCCGTACCCGGCGACGACGTCGACGTCCACGTCGGTGGGCGGCACCGCGATCGAGCGCTGGCTGCGCCCGGTCTCGTACCAGACGACGCCCGAGGCGCTCCTTCCGCAGGAGCTGCGCGACGACAACCCGCTGGGCCTGCCGCGCCGCTTCAACGGCCGCCTGGAGAACTGAGGCTCCGACCGGACGGGGCCCGCGGGCCCCTGCGAGACTGACGGCATGGACCTCGAAATACCGCCCCTGCCCTTCCCGTTGCGCACGTACGGACCCGACGGCCACTGGTCGTACGAGGACGGGGTGCTCACCGGGTGGGCGGGGCCCCGCCAGGACCGCTTCGTGCCGCCGACCGGTTCCTCGCAGGAACCGGCGTCGGACGCGCCGCGGCTCCTCGGCGCACCCGACGGTGACTTCCAGCTGATCGCCCGCGTCACGGTCGGCTTCGCCGCGGCCTTCGACGCGGGGGTGCTCTACGTTCATGTGGGCGACCGGGAGTGGGCGAAGCTCTGCTTCGAGCGGTCCCCGGACGAGCCGACGATCTGTACGGTCGTCACCCGCGGTCACTCCGACGACGCGAACGCGTTCGTGGTGCCGGGTTCCTCGGTGTGGCTCCGTGTGAGCCGGACGGGCTCGGCGTTCGCGTTCCACGCCTCGACCGACGGCGAGACGTGGACGTTCATCCGCATCTTCTCCCTCGGCGACGAGAAGTCCGCGTCCTCGGCGCTGGTCGGCTTCCTGGCGCAGTCCCCGGTGGGGGAGGGCTGCGTCGTCACCTACGACCACATCGAACACCGCCCCACCTGGCCGAAGGGCCTCCGGGACGGCTCCTGACGGTCGGCTCCGCCGGGACCGGGCCGAGGCGGGGAGCCTCTCGGCGCGGCCCGGCCACCCGCTCCACGTCCCCGACGAGACGCTGCGCGCGGCTGTGACGGCGGGGCGGGGGCCCAAGGCCCGTGGGTCGGCGCCGGTTGCCCAGAGACCGTGGCCCAATGCCTGCTTACGGTGCCCGGCGCTCAGGCCCCGTTCCTCGCCCATCTCCCACCAGCCCGCCCGCTCCGGGGCTTGGGTCCGACCGGGGTTGGGGCCTGGCGCCCACCGGACCCACCCCGGCGGCCGACCCCACCCCGCCGGAGCGATCGGCCGCCCCGGCGGGGTGGGAAAGTCCCACCCCCGGTGGACCGGTCACACACCCCCCCTCACCCCGGCCCGGCCCAGGCCAGCCCCCCGCGCCCGTCACACCACCTCCCCGCCACCCCCACCCCACCCACCCGCACAAATCACGCCGCCCGACCCCCCACGGCGAAACCCCGCCGGAGGCGAACCGCGTCCTTTGGGGCATGATCCGCACCGCCGTAGCCGCCGACGCCCCCGTCCTCGCCGCCCTGCACCGCAGGGCCCGTGCCACCTACTACCGGGAGGGGATGCCGGACGACGGGGACCCGGGCGCGTGGGTCGAGCGGTGGGAGGTGGCCATAGCCCGCCCGCACGGGCACGTACTCGTCTGTGTCAGGGACGGCGTCGTCGTCGGACTTGCCTCCTTCCGGCGGCCCGACGAGGCCCCGGCCGACGCCTCCGTGCTGTATCAGTTCCAGGTCGACCCCGACCACTGGAGCCGCGGCGTCGGCACGGAGCTGCACGCGGCCTGCGTCGAGCAGTGGCGGGTCGACGGCGTCGCCGAGGTCCACCTCATCGTGCACGGGGACAACACTCGCGCCCAGTCGTTCTACGCCCGCCACGGCTGGATCGACGAGGGCCCGGAGGGCCGCGGGAGCACGCACCGCCGGATGCGCCTCACACCCGTCGGGGAATGAGCGGAGGCTCCGTCCGGTTGTAGCGGAGCGCAGGGGCAGCACCACCCAGTACCACCCAGCACCACCCCGCCCCGCGCGGCCACACACACGTAGCCGTACGCCCTCGCATACCCGCATACCCGCATACCCGCATACCCGTACCCCCGTATACCCGTACACGCTCCGCACCCCCGGAACGAGAGACCGAGAGAACCCCATGCGCGTCGAGATCTGGACCGACATCAACTGCCCGTTCTGCTACATCGGCAAGGCCCGCTTCGAGGAGGCGCTCGACGGGTTCGCGCACAAGGACGACGTAGAGGTCGTGCACCGGTCCTTCGAGCTCGACCCGAACGCCAAGCCGGGCGAGACCGGCCTCGTCGTGCCGTACATCGCCAAGAAGTACGGCATCAGCGAGGCCCAGGCCGCCGCCAACGAGCAGGGCCTCGGCCAGCAGGCCGGCGCCCTCGGCCTGCCCTACCTCACCGAGGGCCGGGACTTCGGCAACAGCTTCGACCTGCACCGGCTGCTCCACCTCGCCCTGGACAGGGGCGTGCAGGACGCCATGATCGACGCCCTGTACCGGGGAAACTTCGCCGAGGAGACCTCCGTCTTCGGCGACACGGAGGCCGTCGTGCGGCTCGCCGTCGGGGCCGGCCTCGACGAGACCGAGGTGCGGGCCGTGCTCGCCGACCCCGACGCGTACGCGGACGCGGTGCGCGCCGACGAGCGCGAGGCCGCCGAACTCGGCGCGAACGGTGTCCCGTTCTTCGTCCTCGACCGCAAGTTCGGCGTCTCCGGCGCCCAGCCCGCCGAGGTGTTCACGCAGGCCCTGACCCAGGCGTGGGCCGACCGTTCCCCGCTCACCGTCATCGACAGCGCGGACGGCGGCGACGCCTGCGGCCCCGACGGCTGCGCCGTGCCGCGGGCCTGACCTGCGCACATAAGCGCTGCTTAGGCGTACTCCGTAATTATTCGCAATGGACGCGCAGTTGGCGGCGGGGCACAGTGGGTGCCATGGAGACATCCGGTGACCACCAGGTTCAGGCCCAGGCCCAGGAGCATGCTCGGGCTCAGGCCCAGGTCCTCGACGCGGAGCTGGTCCGCGCGCAGTACGCCCCCGCCACCACCTACCTGAACACCGCGAGTTCCGGACTGCTCCCGGCGCGGGCCGCGGACGCGATGCGGTCCGCGATCGACGACATGGCCGAGGGGCGTTCCCCCGACTCGCTCTTCGCCGACGTGGAGGAGGCGCGCGCCGCGTTCGCACGGATCGCCGGCGTCCCGGTGGACCGGGTCGCGACCGGCGGGTCCGTCGCCGTCTACAGCGGCCTCATCGCCGCCTCGCTGCCCGCGGGCGCCGAAGTCCTCACGGCGGAGGGCGATTTCAGCTCGACCGTCAACCCCTTCCACGTACGCGGCGACCTCAAGATCCGTGCCGTGCCGCTCGACGCGCTCCCCGACGCCGTACGTCCCGGCACCGCGCTCGTCGCGGTGAGCGCGGCCCAGTCGGCCGACGGCAGGATCGCCGACGTGCCCGCTCTGCGCGCCGCCACGCGTGCGCACGGCACCCGGCTCTACGTCGATGTCTCGCAGGCGTCCGGCTGGTACCCGGTCGCCGCGCACGCGGCCGACGCCGACTATCTGGCCTCCGTCGCCTTCAAGTGGCTGACCTGCCCGCGCGGCGCCGTCTTCTTCGTCGGCCCCGCGGACCCCGAGGGCTTCGACGCGCTCGCGCCCGTCTTCGGCGGCTGGGTCTCGGGCGAGGACCCCTGGGGCAGCTGCTACGGGCCCGTCACCGAACCCGCCCGCTCGGCCCGCCGGTTCGACGAGACCCAGAGCCTCGTCGCGTACACCGGGGCCCGCCAATCCCTCGCCGTCATCGAGGAGTTGGGCCCGGAGGCGATCCGCGCCCACGACCTGGCGCTCGCCGACCGTTTCCGGGTGGGACTCGCACGGCCGGGGTACGAGCCGGTGCCCTCGCCCGGGTCCCCGATCGTCTCCGTCCCCGAACTCGGCGTGAAGCAGGACGAGTTGCGGCGCGCGGGCATCGAGGTCTCCAACCGGGCGGGCAATCTGCGGGCCTCCTTCCACCTCTACAACACGCCCGCCGACGTCGACCGCCTCCTCGGCGCGCTCTCCGCCTGAAGTCCGGCCGCTCTCTGGCGTCCCGCTCCCCAGGACGCTAGGAAGGCAGTACGAGGTGGTGGTGCCGGTGGCCCGTACGGATGCGTACGACCCCAAGGACCGGGCCGCGGACGACGCCGAGCTGCACCGCCTCGTCTACGGCGACGAGGCCGCGCTCTCCGAGGCGTACGACGTGTACAGCGGCCTCGTCCGCGGTGTCGCGGTGCGCGTGACCCGCTCGGCGGGAGCGGCGGACGACGTCGCGCAGGAGGTCTTCGCGCATCTGTGGGCGCGGCCCTACGCTTTCGACGCGCGGCGCGGCACGCTGCGTACCTGGCTCACCATGCTGGCGCACCGCCGCGCGGTCGACTGGGTGCGCAGCGAGGCCCGCCACCGCAAGGCCGTGACCGCGGACGACGCGGCGCTGCACGCCATCCCGGCCGCGGATCCGGGGCCCGACGAGCGGGTCGTCGACCGTGAGCGCTCGCTGCTCCTGCACTCGGCCGTGGCCCAACTGCCGCTGCCGCAGCGGCAATTGCTGCATCTGGCGTACTTCGCGGGTCGGACGTACCGTCAGGCGGCAGCGGAACTCGGCATACCGGAGGGGACCGCCAAGACCCGTCTGCGCACGGCACTGCACCGCCTGGCCGAAACCCTGGCGGACCCGGCGGAGCCGGACTTCGAGGCTCACGAAAGGGGTGTCTGATGGCCACGGACGCGCGCGACCACGCGGCGGTGAGTGAACTCCTCGGCGCCTGGGCCCTGCAGGCCCTCCCCGCCGACGAGCAGCGCGCCGTCCCCGCGCACCTGGCGGACTGCGAGGAGTGCGCGGCCGAGGCGGAACGCCTGCGGGCGACGGTACGGTCCCTTAACGGGCCGAACGGCGATGGGCCGAACGGAGACGGGCGGGACGGGAGCGGGCCGAACGAGCACGGGGCAGCCGGAAGCGGCGCGGCCGGAAGCGGGTCGAACGAGCACGGCGCGGCCGGTCACCCGTTCCGTACCGGCGCCGGGCCCCTCGCCGCCGCCCTGGCGAGCCGCCCGCCCGTACCCCGGGCCCCGTCCGACACCGCCCCGCACGCCCAGCCCTACGCGGCCGCCGTCGCCGCCCTCCAGGCGCTGCTCGCGGAGGCGGACGACGCGTGGTCCACGCAGGTGGTGCACGGCTGGACGGTGCGTGACACGGTCGCGCACCTCATCGCCGCGGACGAGCCGCTGGCCGTCCACCTCGGCCTGCCGGGCCACGAGCCGCCCGTCGACGTGCCGAACGGCGGCGACTGGCACACGGCCTGGGTGGCCCGCACCCGCACCGTCATCGCCCACGAACGCGCGCGCGACCCGCACGCCACCGTGGCCGTCTGGCGCGCCCGGGCCGCCGAACTGCTCGCGGCCCCGGCCGCTCATGACGCCGAACTCGCCGCGCAGGCCGCCACGTTGATGGGTGCGCGGCTCCCCGTCGCCGAGCACTTTCTGGTCCGTGCCTTCGAGACGTGGATCCACAGCCAGGACATCGGCCGCGCCCTGGACCGCCCCGTGCCCCCGCCGCCCGCCGGCCACCTGTGGCGCCTGGTGCGGCTCGCCGTGCGGATCCTCGGCCAGGCGCTCGGCCCGCGGGCCACGCCCGTCGCCCTGACCGTGGCGGACGCGAACGGTTCCACGGAGTGGGTCCTCGGCTCGGAGGACGAGCCGGTCCGCGCGGAACTCACCCTCGATCCGGTCGACTTCTGCCTCCTCGTCGGAGGCCGCGCCGCCCCCGACACCCTCCCGCCGGGGACCGGCGACCCGCGGGCGGCCCGCACCCTCCTGGACCGGGCGGCACAACTGGCCTGGCTCTAAGAGCCTGTGAACGCCGGCCGTCAGGAACACTCCTCCGCGTCGGCCTGCGCGCACAGATTGCCCTCGACCAGGCCAAGGAGCCGCGCGAACTCCGCCCGGTCCCGCTCGGAGAGCCCCGCCAGGGTCTGCTCCTCCAGCGTTCCCCACACCCCGGCCACGTCCTCCAGGAGGCCGCAACTGCGGTCCGTCGCCTCGACGAGTGAGGCGCGGCGGTCGCTCGGGTCGGGGGTGCGGCGCACGTGGCCCGACTGCTCCAGGCGCTGGAGCATCTTCGTGACCGTGGACGGATCCAGGTCGAGCGTCCTGATCAGTTCGGACTGACGCACGGGCCCCTGGTCCCACAGGTGCATCATCACGAACTCCTGCCCCGGATAGAGCCCAAGACCGCGCAGCCGCTGCCCGGCGGCGATCCGGTGCAGCCGGGCGACGCGGGAGAGGGCCAGGCTGACGGGGCCGTTGCGGGCGGCGACCGGGAGCTGACCGGTGCAGGCGGGGTCGTCGGGGGTGGGGGACATGGGGGCTCCTCTCGGCTTGTCCACGAGATTACCTTGGCCGGCCAATTAATGCGTTACAGTGAAGGCGGCTCGATTACTTGGCCGACCAATGTTTTATTGCGGCCGTGTGTCGCTCTTGTGTCGCCCTGTGCCACATCCCGTTGATCGGAGTAGCCATGACCACCGCTTTCGACCCCATCGACCTCCCCGGCACCCGCCTGGCCAACCGCATAGCCATGGCCCCCATGACCCGCAGCCGGGCCGGCGAGGGCGGCACCGCTACCGCCCTGACCGCCGAGTACTACGCGCAGCGTGCCTCCGCCGGACTCATCGTCACCGAGGGGATCCAGCCCTCGGCCGTGGGCCAGGGCTATGCCTGGACGCCGGGCCTGTACACCACGGAGCAGATCGACTCCTGGCGCCCGGTCACCGACGCCGTGCACGCCGCGGGCGGCAAGATCTTCGCCCAGGTGATGCACTCGGGCCGGATCGGCCACCCGTCGTTGCAGCCGGACGGCGGCGCGCCGGTCGCCCCGTCCGCCGTCGCCCCGGAGGGCAAGGCCTTCACGAACGAGGGCTTCCAGGACTTCACCACCCCGCGCGAGCTGACCGCCGACGAGGTCCGCGCGACCGTGACCGACTTCGCCGAGGCCGCCCGCGGCGCCGTGGCGGCCGGCTTCGACGGCGTCGAACTGCACGGCGCCAACGGCTACTTGATCCACCAGTTCCTCTCGCCCGGCACGAACCTGCGTACCGACGAGTGGGGCGGCAGCGTGCAGAACCGCATCCGGTTCGCCGTCGAGGCGGTCAGGGCCGTCGCCGACGCCATCGGCGCGGAGCGCACCGCCATCCGCCTCTCGCCCGGCAACCCGTACAACTCCATGGGCGACCACGACACGGTCGAGACCTACACCGCGCTCGTCGACGCCCTGGAGCCGCTGGGCCTCGCCTACCTGCACGTACTGGAGGTGGGCGAGCAGAGCCGCGAGGTGACCGTCGATCTGCGCAAGCGGTTCAGCGGACCCTTCGTCCTGAACGCGCACACCGAGGGCCCGACCGACCACCGGGCCCTGTCCCTGGTCGAGGAGGGGGTAGCCGACATCCTCAGCTTCGGCGCCCTCTTCCTCGCCAACCCGGACCTGCCGGCCCGCCTCGGGAGCGAGGGCCCGTACAACGCCCCGGACCCGGCGACCTTCTTCGGCGGCACCGAGAAGGGCTACACGGACTACCCCACGCGGTAGCCCCCGGAACAGCGGTTGGGGCGGGACCGGCAATCGGTCCCGCCCCAACTCATCTGCGTACGAGGATCACTTCACCGGAGTGAAGTCCCGCGCCCCGATGAACTCCGGACGCCGCACCGGCGCCGCGAACGGCTCCACCGCCGTGTTCTCCACGCTGTTGAACACGATGAACACGTTCGAGCGCGGGTACGGGGTGATGTTGTCGCCGGAGCCGTGCATGGCGTTGCAGTCGAACCACGTCGCCGAGCCGGGCGAGCCGGTGAACAGCTGGATCCCGTGCGCGTCGGCGAACTTGGTGAGGGCCTCGTCCGAGGGCAGGCCCGCGTCCTGCATCTGCAGCGACTTCTTGTAGTTGTCCTTCGGCGTCTCACCCGCGCAGCCGAGGAACGTCTTGTGCGAGCCGGGCATGATCATGAGCCCGCCGTTGGTGTCGTAGTTCTCCGTCAGCGCGATGGAGACGGACACCGTCCGCATGTTCGGCAGCCCGTCCTCGGCGTGCCAGGTCTCGAAGTCCGAGTGCCAGTAGAAGCCCCGAGCCCCGAAACCGGGCTTGACGTTGATCCGCGACTGGTGGACGTAGACGTCCGAGCCGAGGATCTGACGCGCCCGCCCGACGATGCGCTCGTCGCGCACCAGGTTGGCGAAGACCTCGCTGATCTTGTGGATCTCGAAGACCGAGCGAATCTCCTGCGACTGCTTCTCGACGACGGAACGCTCGTCGGCGCGCATCGTCGGATCGGTCACCAGACGGTTCAACTCGGCCTGGTAGGTGCCGATCTCGTCCGGGCCGATCAGCTCGTCGATGGCGAGGAAGCCGTCCCGCTCGAAGGAGGTGAGGTCCGACTGGCGGATCGGCCCTCGCGCTCCCTCCGCCGACCAGACGACCGGGTCGACACGCGGCGTGGCCACCTCGGAGGCGCCTCGCGTCGGGTACAGGTCCGTGATGTCGGGTGCGGTCGTCATCGGGATCAGGCCTCCTCGTCTTCTGTCAGCAGCGGGTAGACGCCGTTCTCGTCGTGGTCCTCCCGTCCGGTCACCGGAGGGTTGAACACGCAGACGCAGCGGAAGTCGGTCTTCGGGCGCATGGTGTGCTTCTCGTGGCCGTCCAGGAGGTACATCGTTCCTGGCTCGATCCAATGCGTCTCACCGGTCTCCCGGTTGGTGAGCTCGGCCTCGCCCTCGACGCACAGCACGGCCTCGATGTGGTTGGCGTACCACATGTCGGTCTCGGTGCCCGCGTAGAGGATCGTCTCGTGCAGAGAGAAGCCGACCTTCTCCTTGGCAAGCACGATGCGCTTGCTCTCCCAGGTGCCGGTCGCCGACTTCACGTGCCGGTCGGTGTTCTCTATCTCCTTGAACGAACGGACAATCACGGTGAGTTGCTGCCTTTCCTCGTAACTTGGTTGTGCTGGTCAGACGGTCTCGCGCACGGCTCGGGTGAGCGTGCGAAGCCCCTCGTCCAGCTCCTCGCGCGTGATCGTCAGCGCCGGAAGCAGCTTGACGACCTCGCTCTCGGGGCCGGAGGTCTCGATGAGCAGGCCCAGCTCGAACGCCCTCTTGGCGACCTTGCCGGCCCGGTCCTTGTCGCGGAACTCGATGCCCCAGACCAGGCCCCGGCCGCGGTATTCGACGATCTCCTCGGAGTACTCGGTGCGCAGGGCGCCGAGCACCTCGTCGATCTGCTCGCCGCGCTCCAGGGTCTGCTTCTCCATGGCCGCGCCGTCGGTCCAGTACGTCTCCAGGGCGGCGGCGGCCGTCACGAACGCGGGGTTGTTGCCGCGGAACGTGCCGTTGTGCTCGCCGGGCTCCCAGACGTCCAGCTCCGGCTTGAACATGCACAGGGACATGGGAAGCCCGTACCCGCTGATGGACTTCGAAACGGTCACGATGTCCGGCGTGATGCCCGCCTCCTCGAACGAGAAGAAGGCGCCGGTGCGGCCGCAGCCCATCTGAATGTCGTCGACGATCAGGAGCATGTCCCAACGTTCGCAGACATCCGCCAGTTTGCGCAGCCACTCGGCACGGGCGACATTGATGCCGCCCTCGCCCTGGACCGTCTCGACGATCACGGCGGCCGGGGTGTTCAGGCCCGAGCCGGAGTCCTCGAGCAGGCGCTCGAACCAGATGAAGTCCGGCGTCTGCCCGTCGAGGTAGTTGTCGAACGGCATCGGCGTGCCGTGCACCAGCGGGATGCCGGCGCCGGCCCGCTTGAAGGCGTTGCCGGTCACGGCGAGCGAGCCGAGCGACATGCCGTGGAAGGCGTTGGTGAAGGACACGATGGACTCGCGGCCCTTGACCTTGCGGGCCAGCTTCAGCGCGGACTCGACGGCGTTGGTGCCCGTCGGGCCCGGGAACATGACCTTGTAGGGCAGGTCGCGCGGCCGCAGGATGATGTTCTGGAAGGACTCCAGGAAGTTGCGCTTGGCCGAGGTCGACATGTCGAGCCCGTGCACGACGCTGTCGCGCTCCAGGTAGTCGATCAGGGCGCGTTTCAGGACCGGGTTGTTGTGGCCGTAGTTGAGCGAACCGGCACCGGCGAAGAAGTCCAGGTACTCGTGGCCGTCCTCGTCGTACATACGGCTGCCCCGGGCCCGGTCGAAGACGGTGGGCCAGCTGCGGCAGTAGCTGCGCACCTCCGACTCAAGGGTCTCGAAGACGCTCAGGTCCGGCTGGGTGATGGTCACAGCAAAAACTCCTCTAGGGAGGGAAAGTTGAGGGGGGTTCGGGGTGAGTGGGGCGAGGGCGCGCTCAGGCCAGCGGGCCTATGCGGTACAGCTCCTCGGGCAGGTGCCCGTCGTCCGGGAACAGGCCCGCGTCGAACAGCACCGTGCGTGCCACACCGACGCGGTGCCGGCGGGCGAACGAGGTGAACAGGGCCTGGGACGCGGCGTTGTCGGGCGTGATGGTCGTCTCCAGCGTGGTGACCGGACGCGCCGCCGCCACTCGCGCGGCCAGCCCGTCGAGCAGCGCGGCGGCGAGGCCGCGCCCGCGGTGCGCAGCGTCCACGGCGACCTGCCACACCACGAGGATGTCGGGTCGGTCGGGACGTACGTAACCGGTGATGAAACCGGCCACCCCACCCTTCTCGTCGCGTGCGATCACCGACGTGGCGGCGAAGTCGCGACACCACAGCAGGTAGCTGTAGGAGGAGTTGAGGTCGAGCACCTTCGAGTCGCGGGCGATACGCCAGATCGCGGCTCCGTCGGCCACCTCTGGGTGGACGATCTTCAGTCCGTCGGGGACCGGGGCCACTTCGGCGACTTCCAGGAATTGCGCTTGTGCGGCGGTCATGCAAATTGAATTTACCGAGCAATTTTCGGGATTGCACCCGCGGAAGGGGTTACGTAGCGAGGCGTTGTGTGTTATCGCGCGCAGGTGGGTGCGCGCACGAAATCCCGGCGATATGTCCCGGTTTACTGGGGGCAAAACGGTCGGAAACGAATTGGTGTGGAGTACGTCACAGTGGCGTAATCTCCATGAGACGCGTCCGAATTACGTAGGTTCCCGTTGATGAAATCTCAGTGTTTACGTCGCGGGGAAGCGGGCAGAAGCAGTACAGGAAGCTTCGCCGGATGGCCCCGATAAAGTGCGGGACAATTCTGCCTGAACAATTCTTGGATAAAGGAAAAGGCGCCGCCCGGAAATAGGGCGGCGCCTAGAGCTGAGTGCGCCGGTTCGTGCGCCGGGGTGCTTATTCCCAGGCGGCCGCGACCGCCTTTCGCGCCCCTTCCAGATCGACCTCGGACCCGGCCTCCGCGAGCGCCCCGCCGAGCGCGGCGAGCGAGGACTGCACGACGCCGCGGGTCGCCTGCGGTCCGTAGTGGTTGACCCGGATCATCTCCTGAGCGAGGGCGCCACCACCCGCGACCAGCGGGAGGACCGGGTCCACGGCCAGCGCCCGCGCCACCAGCTCACGGGCGTCCGTGCCGGCCGGAGCGCGCAGTGTAGTGGCGACAGGAGCGGCGTCACCGGCTTCGTGAACGTATGGCTCAAGTCCACCGCCCAGCGCGATCGTCCCGGCGCGCGTGGCCGCGGCGGCCGAGGCGTGCCGCGCCATCAGCGACGGGAGCCCCTCGCTCTCGATGCGCTCCACGCATGCCTCCAGGGCGAGCATCTCCAACTGCGCCGGCGCGTGCAGCAGCGCCTTGCGGCCGCCGTCCACCCACCGCTGCTTCCAGTCGAGGAGCGAGAGGTAGGAGTGGCGCGGCGCGTTCGGGTTGGCGGCCATCCGCTCCCAGGCCCGCGCGCTCACGGAGACGGCCGAGACACCGGCCGGGCCGCCCATCGCCTTCTGCGCGCCGATCACGCACAGGTCGACGCCCCACGCATCGGGCAGTACCGGCTCCGCGGCGATCGACGCGACGGCGTCCAGGTAGAACAGGGCCCCGTGCGCCCGCACCACCTCACCGATCTCCGCGACCGGGTTGGTGTTGCCGGTCGCCGCCTCCGCGTGCACCAGGGACACGAAGTCGATCTCCGGGTGCTCGGCGAGCGCCTGCCCGACCTGCTCGGCGGTGACGGCCGTGTGGAAGGGCACCGCGAGGTCGTGCACCGTGGCGCCGCAGTCGCGCAGCCAGTCGCCGAAGGTCTGCCCGTACGGACCGGTGATCACGTTCAGTGCCACGGTGCCGGGCCCCGCGGCGGCGCGGATCGCGCCCTCCAGCGGAAGCAGCGCCTCACCCTGCATGATCACGACGTCCTGCGAGGTGTCCATCAGCCGGGCCACACGGTCCTCGATGGAGGCGAAATGCTCGGCGCTCAACGGGGCCAGGTCGAGAAACGGGTGCGTCACGGTGGGGCTCTCTTCGCTCACGGGTTCGTACGGGTACCGGTGTCGAGCGTACCCATCGCCTCATAGGCTTCGGGCATGAGTCTTGGCGGGGTGCTGCACGTGAAGGGCCGGGTCCTGGCGGGTCCCGACGACGTACGCGACGAGCTGTGGGTGGTGGACGGCCGGATCACCTACGAACGGCCGGTGACGGCGGGGCTCGACGTCACCACCGTCGAGGGCTGGACGCTGCCCGGCCTGGTCGACGCGCACTGTCACGTGGGCCTCGACGCGCACGGCCCGGTCCCCGCCGAGACCGCGGAGAAGCAGGCGCTCACCGACCGCGACCACGGCACGCTGCTGCTGCGCGACGCCGGCTCCCCGTCCGACACCCGCTGGATCGACGACCGCGAGGACCTGCCGCGCATCGTCCGCGCCGGCCGGCACATCGCCCGCACCCGCCGCTACATCCGCAACTACGCCCACGAGATCGAGCCCGAGGACCTCGTCGCGTACGTCGCCCAGGAGGCCCGGCGCGGCGACGGCTGGGTCAAGCTCGTCGGTGACTGGCTCGACCGCGGTATCGGCGACCTGAGCGCCTGCTGGCCCCGTGAGGCCGTCGAGGCGGCCATCGCCGAGGCGCACCGGCTCGGCGCCCGCGTCACCGCCCACTGCTTCGCCGAGGACTCGCTGCGCGATCTGGTCGAGGCGGGCATCGACTGCATCGAGCACGCCACCGGCCTGACCGACGACACCATTCCGCTCTTCGCCGAGCGCGGCGTCGCGATCGTCCCGACGCTCGTGAACATCGCGACGTTCCCGGACCTCGCCGCGGGCGGCGAGAGCAAGTTCCCCGACTGGTCCGCGCACATGCGCCGCCTGTACGAGCGTCGCTACGACACCGTCCGCGACGCCTACGACGCCGGGATCCCGGTCTACGTCGGCACGGACGCGGGCGGCGCCCTCGCGCACGGCCTGGTGGCGGGCGAGGTCGAGGAGCTGGTGAAGGCCGGCATCCCGCCCGTCGAGGCGCTCTCGGCGACGGCATGGGGCGCGCGGTCCTGGCTCGGCCGCCCCGGCCTCGACGAGGGCGCCTCCGCCGACCTCGTCGTCTACGCGACGGACCCGCGCGAGGACGTCCGGGCGCTGGCGGCGCCGCGCAGGATCGTGTTGCGGGGCAACGTGGTGGGTTGACGCAGCGTCACCGCCGCGCCCCGGTGCTCGTTTGGCACCCTCCGGTGGCGCCCGCGCGGTCGCGCCGCGCACCGCGGGCGCATCCGCGGTGCGGGCGACATCGGCGGGGCGGATGGGAACGGACGAGCCTCAGGATTCGAAGGTGTGCGCGGAAACGCCCCTTTGGGGTGAACTGACGCCTGGTTGCTGACCGTTCACTCTCAGTGCGTAAAGATTCCCCTCAACGATGACCAGTCGGGACCGTCCCGTCCCGGCGCACTGTCCCGGTTCTGCTCTCTGTGGGGGTCCCATCAGCATGCCCAGCTCCGCCCTGAACACCGTCCTGCGCACGCCCGCCCGTCGCCTCGCCGCGACCGCCGCCGCCACCGCGCTCGCCCTCGGCCCGACCGTGCTCGCGACCGCGGGCCCCGCCGCGGCCACCGAGCACAGCGGCGGCAAGGCCGGCGCCGTCGTGCTCCGCACGGGACTCGACGTATCGCTCCTCAACAAGACCGTGAATGTCCCGCTCAAGGTCTCGCTCAACGAGGTGCAGGCGCCCAAGAGCGCCGACAGGACCGCGCTGACCGCCCAGTTGGACGGGGTCGACGGCGGAAAGCCGTTCAGCGTGCTGCGCGCGGACGTGGCGCGGACGAAGGCCACGGTCGAGGGCGGGAAGGCGGAGGGGCTCACCCGGCTCGCCCACGCCAAGGTGCACGTCCCCGGCCTTCCGCTGCTCTCCCTCATCGAGGTCGACCAGGTCACGTCCAGGGCGCTGTGCGTGGCGGGCGAGAAGCCGGTCGCCGAGTCGAACCTGCTGGGCGGCGTCACTGTCCTCGGCAAGAAGGTCACCCTGTCGACCGGCGGCACGACGTCCATCAAGGTCCCGCAGGTCGGCGAGGTGACCCTCGGCCTCTCCAACCGTTCCACGACGGACACGACGGCGGCGGCCTCTGCGCTCCAACTCAAGGTCCACGTCAACCCGTTGAACCTCAACGTCGCCGAGGTCGACGGCGAGGTCACGCTCGCGGAGGCCACGTGCGAGACGCCGAAGGCGGCGGAGGCGCCCGCGCCGAAGCCGAAGCCTCAGGGCGAGAAGGGTGAGGTCCCGGTCGAGAAGACGCAGGCGCAGCCCGCGTCCGACAAGCAGGACCTGGCGGAGACGGGTGGCAATGAGATGACCCCGTACATCGCGGGCGGCGCGATCGTCCTCCTCGCGGCGGGCGGCGGCGCGGTGGCGATGGCCCGCCGGGGCCGCAACCGGGCGTAACCCTTCGGGTGACCGATTCAAGCCCCTGCGGCGATTGAGCAGCGGGGTCCGGGGCGGAGCCCCGAGGCCGCAACGCCGCAGGGGCGCACGGTCGCGGGGCGCTGCCCCGGACCCCGCGCCTCAATCGCCGCAGGGGCTTGAATTGCCTCATCCGCCGCCGGGGCTTGAATTTGCCTCAATCGCCGCAGGGGCTTGATTCAAGAACCCCGGCCAACGCGGCAGCGAACGTGTTGCTCGTCGCCCGGTCCCGGACCGCGACCCGGACCCAGTCCGCCCCGAGCCCCGGGAACGTGTCGCCGCGCCGCACCGCGAACCCGGCCGAACGCAACCGCTCCCGCACCACCCCGGCCCCCGGGACCCGGACGAGGACGAACGGCCCCTCCGCCGGCCCGGCCACCGCCACCCCGTACGGCGCCAACCTTCGCAACAGGCCCACCAGATGCTCCCGGTCCGCCGTGACGGCAACCGCCGCGTCCGCCGCCTCCGCCACCCCGCGAGTGGACACACACGCCTGCGCGGCGGCGAGCGCGGGCGAGGACACCGGCCACAGCGGCTGCGCCCGCTCGAGCGCCGCCACCACCTCCGGCTCCGCCACCACATAGCCGACCCGCAGCCCGGCCAGGCCCCACGTCTTCGTCAGGCTCCGCAGCACCACGAGCCCCGGCACGTCCGTCCGCCCCGCCAGGGACTCCCGCTCGCCCGGCACGGCGTCCATGAATGCCTCGTCGACCACCAGGAAACGCCCCGGCCGCGCCAACTGCCGCACCACATCCGCCGGATGCAGCACGGACGTCGGATTGGTCGGGTTGCCGACGACCACCAGATCCGCCTCGTGCGGCACCCGCGCCGGATCGAGCCGGAACCCGTCCTCCTCGCGGAGCAGCACCCGCCCCACCGCATGCCCGGCATCCTCAAGAGCCGCCTCGGGCTCGGTGAACTGCGGGTGCACGACGACGGGTCTGCGCACCCGCAGCGCCCGCGCGAGCAGCACGAACGCCTCCGCCGCCCCGGCGGTGAGCAGCACCCGCTCCACCGGCACCCCGTGGTGCGCCGCCACCGCGGCCCGCGCGGCCCGCCCGTCCGGATACGCCGCGAGCCCTTCAAGTGACCCGGCGATGTGCTCGCGCAGCCAGACCGGCGGCGTGCCCGTGCGCACGTTCACCGCGAGATCCGTCAACTTCTCGCCGTCGTCGCGGACTTCGGCGTCCCCGTGGTGCCGCAGATCGGGCCCGCCGGCGGGATCCGCCACGGCCGGGGCGGCCGCGCAGCGCACGTCGACCTCCGGATGCGCCGCGGCCCACCCCACGGCCTGCGCGTGGAACCGCTCCGGCGGCAGCGCCCCGTAGGGCAGCACGACGACCCGCCGCGCGCCGAGCGCCGCGCACCGGTCGAGCCCCGCGGGCACGTCGGGCGCCGCCGACACATACGCCGGCTCCACGCCCGCGTAGCCGCTGCCCTCCCACAACAGCCGTGCGGCAGCGGCGAGTTCGGCGTTGGCCGCGGAGTCGGCCGAGCCGGCCCCGACGAGCAGCACGGTCACATCGGCCCGGTCGCGGGGTGTCCGTGGGCCGCCGCCGAGAACGTCGTCGAGCCGTTGCTCCAGAGCGGCGAGCAGGGCCGGGGGAGGGGTGTGCATGGGGGCGGGCTCCTTGCAGGAGATCGAGAGGGGAATCCAGTGGGAAGGAGAAGCCGGGCCGGTCCCTACCCGGGCCGGGCCACCGCACACGTCACCCGGCCCGGGCCCCCGCCCGCCCCGGCCGACGTCCGCTTCGGGACGAGCAGTTCACCACCGCGTACGAGCGCGGCGGCCTCGGCGACCGAAGGGGTGCCCACGGCGGCGCGGGCCCGCGCGGACGGATGCGGCACGCGGACGGCGGCGAGCCGCTCGGCGTCGTACGTCTCCAGGGGCACGCCCAGCGCCTCCGCCGCCGCGACGACGCCCGGCTCCCGGCCCTTCGCCTCGACCGTCGCGAGCGCCAGAAGTTCCACCGCGCCCGCCTCGGCCAGCACCGCCCGGACGAGCCCGAGGACCTCGTCCGCGGACACGCCGGACCGGGCGCCGACACCGACCACCACGCCGCGCAGGATGTGCGGGGAGGCCCCCGGATGGGTTAGCAAGGGGCCATGGCCGTGATCGTGGCGCTGAGCGCTTTCCTGATGACTTTGGTCGGCGGCTGGACCGCGCAGCGGGTCACCGACCGGCGCCACCTGGTGCTCGGCCTCGCCGGCGGCCTGGTGCTCGGCGTGGTCGGCCTCGACCTGCTGCCCGAGGCCCTGGAGGCGCTGGACAGCGAGCTGTACGGGGTGCCGACGGCGCTGCTGCTGTTCGTGGCCGGATTCCTCGGCGCGCACATCATGGAGCACCTGCTGGCCCGCCGCCAGGCCGCCCACGGGGCGGAGGAGGGCACGAACGGCCGGGCCCCCGAGGTGGGGATCACGGCGGCGTCCGCGATGGTCGGGCACAGCCTGATGGACGGCATGGCGATCGGCGCCGCCTTCCAGATCGGCGGCGGCATGGGCGCCGCCGTGGCGCTCGCCGTGGTCGCCCACGACTTCGCCGACGGCTTCAACACGTACACGATCACCCGGCTGTACGGGAACGCCCGCCGCAAGGCGCTGATCATGCTGTTCGCGGACGCGGCGGCGCCCGTCGTGGGCGCCGCGTCGACGCTCCTGTTCACCATTCCGGAGCAACTGCTCGGCGGCTATCTCGGCTTCTTCGGCGGCGTGCTGCTCTACCTGGCCGCCGCCGAGATCCTCCCGGAGGCCCACCACGAGCACCCGGCCCGCTCGACGCTGCTGTGCACCGTCGCGGGTGCGGCCTTCATCTGGCTCGTGGTGGGCATCGCGGGCTGACCGGTTCACGGAGCGGAGCACCGCTCGACGAGGCGCCGCGCGATGTCCGGCAGCGCCGCCCAGTGCGTGTGCAGATAGCTGGCGTGCACACCGCCCTGTACGAAGCCCTCGACGCGCGGCGTCGGCAGCCGCATGCCCCACGCGGGGGTGGGCCCGGCGCCCGGTTCGATGGTGGTCCGGTGGAACTCGTGACCGCGCAGCCGGGCGCCCGCCGGGGCGAGCACGCTGTCGGACACGGCGACGGCGTCCCGGTAGCCGAGGGTGAGCCGACCGGACATCTTCGCGTCGGCGTCGAGCACCCCGCACATCGGCTGCCCGTCGAGGGACCGCGACAGGTACAGCAGCCCCGCGCACTCCGCGACCACCGGCGCACCGGACCGCGCCAACTCGGCCACGGCCTTGCGCAGCCGTTCGTTGGCGGACAGCTCGGGCGCGTACACCTCGGGGAACCCGCCACCGATCACGACGGCCGCGGTGTTCTCGGGAAGCTGCTCGTCGTGCAGCGGATCGAACGCGACGACCTCGGCCCCCGCAGCCCGCAACAACTCCGTGTGCTCGGCATACGAAAAGGTGAACGCAGCACCCCCAGCAACCGCGACAATCGGTCGGCCAGAGCCGACATTTTCAGCCCCTCCGGCGATTGAGGAGCGGGGTCCGGGGCAGAGCCCCGCGGCCGCATCCCCGATGCCGCCCAGAGCCTCCGGGGCACCGGGACTCCACACATCCGTACGGAGAGCCGGCGCGCTACGGGCAAGCCCCAACAACCCCTCCAGGTCACACCCCTCCCGCACCATCTCCGCCGCGGCCCGGACGGAGTCCACCGCCTCCGCACTCCGCTCGGCCACCGGCACAAGCCCCAGGTGCCGCGAGGGCGTCGCCACCTGCGGAGCCCGCCGCAGCGCCCCGTACACCGGGACCCCGACCTCCTCCATGGCCTCGCGCAGCAGCTCCTCGTGCCGGTCGGAGCCGACCTTGTTGAGGATGACGCCCGCGAGGCGCACCTCGGGGTCGAAGGAGGCGAAACCGTGCACGAGCGCGGCCACCGACCGCGACTGCGAGGAGGCGTCGACGACGAGCACGACGGGCGCCTTGAGCAGCTTCGCGACATGCGCCGTGGACGCCAGCTCCCCTTCCCCCGACGCACCGTCGAACAGCCCCATCACGCCTTCCACGACGGCGAGTTCGCACCCGGCCGAGCCGTGCGCGAACAGCGGAGCGACGAGCTCGGGCCCGCACATGTACGCGTCGAGGTTGCGCCCGGGGCGGCCGGTCGCGAGCGCGTGGTAGCCGGGGTCGATGTAGTCGGGCCCCACCTTGTGCGGCGACACGGCGAGCCCGCGCTCGGCGAACGCCGCCATCAGGCCCGTCGCCACGGTCGTCTTGCCGGTGCCGGAGGCGGGCGCGGCGACGACGAGCCGCGGCACGTCCACGGCCTGCGTACCTACCATTCGATGCCCCGCTGGCCCTTCTGGCCCTCGTCCATCGGGTGCTTCACCTTCGACATGTCGGTGACGAGATCCGCGAACTCGACCAGCTTCTCGGGGGCGTTGCGGCCGGTGATGACGACATGCTGCTGCCCGGGACGGTTGCGCAGCGTCTCGACGACGTCGTCCACGTCGATCCAGCCCCAGTGCATCGGGTAGGCGAATTCGTCGAGCACGTACAGCTTGTACGTCTCGTTGGCCAGGTCCCGCTTGACCTGCTCCCAGCCCTCCCGGGCCTTCTCCTCGTTGTCGGCCTGGTCGTCGCGCTGCACCCACGACCAGCCCTCGCCCATCTTGTGCCAGGCCACGGTGCCGCCCTCGCCGCTCGCGCCGAGCGTCTTGAGCGCGTTCTCCTCGCCGACCTTCCACTTCGCGGACTTGACGAACTGGAACACCCCGATCGGCCACCCCTGGTTCCAGGCGCGCAGTGCGAGCCCGAACGCGGCCGTGGACTTGCCCTTGCCGATGCCGGTGTGCACGAACACCAGCGGGCGGTTGCGGCGCTGACGTGTCGTCAGCCCGTCGTTCGGTACGACGCTCGGCTGTCCCTGCGGCATTTAAGCGGCCCTCCTGGTGGTGTTCTGTGTTCCGGTGACGTCCTTCACGAGCCCGGCGATCGAGTCCGCCCGCAGCTCGTCCAGCGTGACGGCGGTGCCGCCGAGCCGTCCGGCCAGCTCACCGGCGAGCCCGAGCCGCACCATGCCGGTCTCGCAGTCGACGACGACGCTCGCCGTGCCCTCGGCGGCGTGCAGCCCGGCCGCCCGGCCCGCGAGCCGCACCGGCTCGGGGCCGCCGGTCGCGCGCCCGTCGGTCACGACGACCATCAGCGGCCGCCGAGCCGGATCCCGCAGCCGCTCCACGCGCAGCACCTCGTGCGCCTTCAGGAGCCCGGCCGCCAGCGGGGTGCGCCCGCCGGTCGGCAGCGACTCCAGGCGGCTCGCCGCCGCGTCCACGCTCGACGTGGGCGGCAGGGCGACCTCGGCCGCCGACTTCCGGAAGGTCACGAGCCCGACCTTGTCCCGCCGCTGGTACGCGTCGAGCAGCAGGGACAGCACGGCGCCCTTCACGGCGGTCATCCGCTGCCGCGCCGCCATCGACCCGGAGGCGTCGACCACGAACAGGACGAGGTTCCCCTCGCGCCCCTCGCGGGTCGCCTGCCGCAGATCGTCACGGCGGACGACGAGCCCCCGGCCCGAACGACCACGCGCGCGCTGGTGCGGGGCGGCGGCCTGCACGGTCGCCGCCAGGTGCAGCTTCGTCAGGGCGCCGCGGGGCCGCGTCGCCCCCGTGGTGCGGCCGTGCTCGGTACGCGCCCGGGACCGCCGCCCCGCCGCGCCCTCACCGAGTCCGGGCACGCTCAGCATCTTCGTGCGAAAGGGCTCACCGGCCGCCACGGGCTTCTGCTCGGGGGCGCCGCCGGACGCGGGGGCGGCGGCGGGCACCTCGGGGGAGTCCTCCCGGTCGTCGCCGGCCGGGGCGTCCTGCGGGTCCCGCGTGTCCTGCGGGTCGCCGCTCTCCTGCGGAGCGTCGTGCGGGCCGTCCTGCTGGGGCGGCACACCGCCACCGGGACCGCCGCCGTCCGGGCCGCCGCCCGGCCCGTCGGGATCGTCGTCCCCGTCCGGGCCCTCCGGCTCCTCCTGCGGCCCGAACTCGTCCAGGGTCTCGTCGAGCTTGTCCTCGTCGAGGCCCGGCGCGTCGAAGGGGTTGCGGCGCCTGCGGTGCGGCAGCGCGAGCAGCGCGGCCTGCCGTACGTCCTCCGCCAGTACGTCCTCGCGCCCCGCCCAGGCGGCGAGCGCGGTGGCCGTGCGCGCCATCACGATGTCGGCGCGCATGCCGTCCACCTCGAAGGCCGCGCACGTCGCCGCGATCTGCGTCAACGCCCGGTCGCCGAGCCGGACCTGGGGGAGCAGCTCGCGCGCGGCGACGATCCGGGCCCGCACCTCGGCCTCGTCCTCGGCCCACCGGCCCGCGAAGCCCTCGGGGTCGTCGTCGTAGGCGAGCCGCCGCTTGACGACCTCCACCCGCTGCTCCGGCTCGCGCGAGGCCGCGACCTCCACGGTCAGCCCGAACCGGTCGAGCAACTGCGGCCGCAGCTCGCCCTCTTCCGGGTTCATCGTCCCGACGAGGAGGAAGCGCGCGGCGTGCCGCACGGAGACGCCCTCGCGCTCGACGTACGAGGCGCCCATGGCGGCGGCGTCGAGGAGCAGGTCGACCAGGTGGTCGTGGAGCAGGTTGACCTCGTCGACGTACAGGATCCCGCGGTGGGCGTCGGCCAGCAGCCCCGGCTCGAAGGCCTTCACGCCCTCGGAGAGCGCCCGCTCGATGTCGAGCGCGCCCACGAGCCGGTCCTCGGACGCGCCGACCGGCAACTCGACCATGCGTGCGTCCCGTTGGGAGCCGGGGGTGTCGGAGTGCGGCCCGTCGGGGCACTGCGGATCGGGCGCCGCCGGATCACAGGAGAACCGGCACCCGGCGACGACGTCGACGCCCGGCATGAGCGCGGACAGGGCCCGTACGGCGGTGGACTTCGCGGTCCCCTTCTCCCCGCGCACGAGCACACCGCCCACGGCGGGCGACACGGCGTTGAGCAACAGAGCAAGCCGCAGATCGTCCTGCCCGACGACGGCGGTAAACGGATAGGGGGTGGTCATCGAACGTCATCCTCCAGCTCGGTGAGGCTGCTTGGGGGCGCGGGGAACTGCGCAATCTTCCAGGGGGTCCGGGGGCGCAGCCCCCGGGGACGGGACGGGAAGGGGCGGCGGGGGCGACTTCCCATCACGGCGCCCCGGGAGGCACAAACGGCAACCCCGCCGGCGCACCCCCCTCGATCAACCGCCACAGCGCATCCGTGTCCGCATTCCGCTCGATCAGATCCCCGAGCCGATCGAGCTGCTCCTCGCGAAGCGCCTCGAACGACGTGTCCGGCGCCGGCACGAACCGCCGCCCGGCCGCCTCGGCGACGGCCCGCAGGAACGCCCGCCGGAACCCGTCCGACTCAAGGGACCCGTGCCAGTGCGTCCCCCACACGGCCCCGACCCGGCACCCGTCCAAGAAGGCCTCTCCGCCGAGCACCTCGGCGACGCCGTGATGGATCTCGTACCCCTCGACGTACTCGCCGAGCGCCTCGCCGACCGGCCGCGCGAGGGTCTTCCCGGTCTCGAACCGCACGCGTACGGGAAGCAGCCCGAGCCCGTCGACGGTCCCGGCCCGCGATTCGACGTCGTCCTCGATGGTCTCGCCGAGCACCTGGAAGCCGCCGCAGATGCCGAGTACCGGACGCCCCTCGGCCACGCGCCGTGCAAGGGCGTCCGCGAGCCCGCGCTCGCGCAGCCAGTCGAGCGCCCGCACCGTGCCGCGCGTTCCCGGCACCACGACGAGGTCGGCGTCGACGAGCTCCTCTGCCCGGTCGACGAACCGCACGACGACACCCGGCTCGGCGGCCAGCGCGTCCACATCGGTGAAGTTCGACATCAGCGGCACCGCGCACACGGCGACCCGCAGTACGTCCTCGCCGACCGGCGGCGCCACGACCGACTCGCGTACGGCGCCCCGCAGGGACACCCGGAGCCCGTCCTCCTCGTCGATGCCGAGGCCGTGCTGGAACGGCAGAACGCCGTAAGTGTCGCGCCCGGTAAGGGACTTGAGCATGTCGAGGCCCGGTTCGAGCAGGCTGACATCGCCCCGGAACTTGTTCACGAGGAACCCGGCGAGCAGCTCCTGGTCCTCGGGGGCGAGCAGCGCCGTCGTCCCGAAGAACGAGGCGAAGACCCCGCCCCGGTCGATGTCGCCCACGACGAGCACCGGCAGCCGCGCCGCCCGCGCGAGCCCCATGTTCACGATGTCGGTGCGCCGCAGATTGATCTCGGCGGGCGATCCGGCGCCCTCGCAGATCACGGCGTCGTGGGTGGCCCGCAGCTCCTCCAGGCACCCGACGACGGTGTCCATCAGCGAGGCCTGCCGCCCTCCGTGGTAGCCCCGCGCGCTCAACTCGCCCACGGGCTTGCCCATGAGGACGACCTGGCTGCTGCGGTCGCTGCCCGGCTTGAGCAGGACGGGGTTCATGAGCGCGCTCGGCTCGGCCCGCGCGGCCTGCGCCTGCATGGCCTGCGCCCGCCCGATCTCGGCGCCCTCCCTGGTCACGAACGAGTTCAGGGACATGTTCTGGCCCTTGAACGGCGCGACCTTCACGCCCTGGCGCACCAGCCACCGGCAGATCCCGGCGGTGACGACGCTCTTGCCCGCGTCGGAGGTGGTCCCCGCGACGAGCAGTCCGCCGCCCGTCATCGCCGCCCCTGCGCTCGTATCAGTCGCGCACCCACACAGACTCCCAACGCCAACAGAGACACCCGCCGTGACAAGCGCACGGCCCGATCCACATCACGCACCTCGACCGCGCGCCCCGGCGCGTTCAGCACCGGCCGGTCCTCGACCCGGCCGCCGTACGCCAGCGTCCCGCCGAGCCGCACCCCGAGGGCCCCCGCGAAGGACGCCTCGACGACGCCGGCGTTCGGGCTGGGGTGGCGCCGCGCGTCCGCCCGCCACGCGTCGAGGGACTGCCGGTGCCTGCCACCGGCCAGGACCGCGAGGGCGCCGGTCAGCCGGGCGCCCGGCCAGCCGGCCACGTCGTCGAGGCGGGCCGAGGCCCAGCCGAACCGCCGGTACCTCGCGGACTTGTGGCCGACCATCGCGTCGAGCGTGTTCACGGCGCGGAAGGCGACCAGGCCCGGCACCCCGCCGAGCGCGCCCCACACGAGCGCGCCCACGACGGCGTCGGAGGTGTTCTCGGCGACGGACTCGACGACGCCGCGCGCGATTCCGTCGGCGTCGAGCCCCTGCGGGTCACGGCCGCACAGCCGGGGCAGCAGCTCCCGCGCCAGCTCCACGTCGCCGGCCTCCAGGGCGGACCCGACGCCGCGCGCCTCGCGGCCGAGCGAGGTGCCGCCGACGACGGCCCAGGTGGCGGCGGCCATCAGCGCGACGGATGCGGCGGGGGAGTGGCGTACGACACGGGAGGCGGCGGCCGCGAGGGCGGCGGCGCCTCCGGCACACACGAGGGTGTGCAGGGCGCCCGTGCCACGGTGGTCGCGCCACAGTGTCCGCTCGACGGCCGCGGCGGCGCGCCCGAATCCGGCGACGGGATGCCCACGGCGCGGATCGCCGAACAGAAGGTCGGCGAAGATCCCGGCGGCGGCACCGCACGCATACACGCGCTCGCGCCGCCAGTTGCCGCGTGGGGCAAGCATGGCGGTAGGTGTCCTCACTCAGGGTGTCCACGCCCTGGTTCGACGAGACCGGCAGCGAGAGTTCCTGGCTCGCCCCTTTGGAGAAGGGGGGGGCTGACAGTGGCGGGACCGCGCCGGATTCGCACCGGCTTCCTCAACTGCTGCCGTATATGGCGGGGGAAGTCCACCACGCTCCGAGTTGGCACGTCAACTTGCTGTTGAGGCGCACGAAGGCGGGGTGCCGGACGCCGAACGTCCCGCACCCCGCCTTCGTATGCCCTGTGCCGGGTCAGGCCACGATCAGGTAGATCCCGTAGGCCACGGCCGCCAGGCAGAGCGCGAAGCAGACGTACGCCCCGGAGGTCGCGACGGTCGCCGAGCCGCCCTCACGCGCCGCCGACTCCCGCTTGGAGAGACCCACGATGCCGAGGGTGAACAGGCCGACGAGGGCCACGGTGACCACGAGGGAGACACCGAAGACGGAGCCGAGAGCCGCCCAGTCGATCTTCATACCGGTCCTGCTTCCTTACAGCGTGGCGCCGGCGGGGCGCGCGGGGTCGTTCACCGCACCGGCCTTTGGCTGGGCGGGTATTTTCGCCTCCGACTCGAACGTCTCGACCGTGCCCACCGGCGGCGGGGTGACCGAGGCGATCGCGGTCGTCACGACGCCCGGGGCCTCCTGCGCGGGGGTGGCGTGCGGGTCGTCCGCGGTGACGTTGGTGTGGTCGATGGAGTCGCGGCGCGACAGCTTCCAGATGATCCCGGAACCGGCCACGAGCAGCGCGGCGGTGAGGCCGATGCCCCACGGGCCCTGCTTGGTCAGGAACTCGGCGCCCGCGCCGACCAGTCCGGCGGCCGGCAGGGTCAGACCCCACGCGATGAACATCCGGGAGGCGGTCGACCAGCGGACGACACCGCCCTTGCGGCCGAGGCCCGCGCCCATCACACCGCCGGAGCAGACCTGCGTGGTGGAGAGCGAGAAGCCCAGGTGCGAGGAGGCGAGGATCGCGGTCGCCGCACTGGTCTGCGCCGCGAAGCCCTGCTGCGGCGCGAGTTCGGTGAGGCCCTTGCCCATGGTGCGGATGATGCGCCAGCCGCCCAGGTACGTGCCCAGCGCGATGGCCAGACCGGCCGAGACGATGACCCACATCGGCGGGTCGGCGTGCGGCGCGATGACACCGCCGGTGATCAGGGCGAGGGTGATGATGCCCATCGTCTTCTGCGCGTCGTTCGTGCCGTGCGCGAGGGAGACGAGGCCAGCGGAGGCGATCTGCCCGGCGCGGTAGCCCTTGGCGGTCGCCTTCTCGTCCGTCTTCTTGCTGATGCGGTACGTGAGGCGGGTGGCCAGCATCGAGGCGATGCCGGCGACGAGCGGCGCGGCCACCGCGGGCAGCAGCACCTTGGTGACGACCGTGCCGCCGTTGACCGAGGACCAGCCCATCGACATGACCGCGGCGCCGATGAGGCCGCCGAACAGTGCGTGCGAGGAGCTGGACGGCAGGCCGAGCAGCCAGGTCAGCAGATTCCAGAGGATGGCGCCTACCAGCGCCGCGAAGATGACCTCCGTTTTGAGGCCGTCCTCATTGATGATGCCGCCGGAGATGGTCTTCGCCACTTCGACGGAGAGGAACGCTCCGACGAGGTTCAGCACGGCGGACATGGCCACCGCCGTCTTCGGCTTGAGGGCGCCAGTCGAGATGGTCGTCGCCATCGCGTTGGCTGTGTCGTGGAAACCGTTGGTGAAATCAAAGACCAGCGCGGTAACGATCACGATCGCCAGGAGCAGCGTGATGTGTTCCATTTACCCAGGCTTCGGTTGGACGTCAGTGGCACTTGGAACGTAAAGAGCCCGAGTGAACGGAAGATGAACTGGGCCGGGCGCCCCGGTGACCCGAACCGGAGTGCTCTCGCTCCGCTTGTCGCGGGGTGGTGCCGCCGGTTCCGGTTCGAGGCGCCCTCGGCCCCGGAACCACGGGCTCCGGGGACCTTCGGCAGGGCCTTTCGGCTACCCCCGCGCGAACCGCTTGAGCTGGGCCGTCGAGCCGTTGAAGAGATTCTGATCACCCGGCAGCCGGCCGCTCTCGCCGTACTGCCAGAACGTCCAGTAGTTCCAGCCTGCCGGGAGTGCGCCCGCGCGCTCGTCGTACCGGGCGAGCCACAACGCGTGGTCGGCGGCGAAGGCCCGGCTGTTCCCGGTGCACTGCTTCCACCAGCGCGCGTTGGTGTAGATGACCGGACGGCGGCCGGTGCTGCGCACGATCTGGTCGCTGAAGGACTTGATCCAGGAGACCAGGGTGGACTTCCGCAGCCCGTAGCAGGGGTGCTTGCCCTTGCCGTACGGGTTGTACTCGATGTCGAGCGCGGGCGGCAGCGTCCAGCCGTCCCGCCGCCACGCCCCGCCGTTGCGCACGAAGTACGAGGCCTGCGTCGCGCCGGAGGACTTGTGCGGCAGCGCGAAGTGGTAGGCGCCGCGGATGATGCCCGCTTTCCGGGCGCCGTTGTACTGCCGGGAGAAGTAGGGGTTGCGGTAGTTCGTCGACTCGGTCGCCTTGACGTAGACGAACCGGGCGCCCTTGTTCTTCGCCTTCTGCCAGTTCACGTTCTTCTGGTGCGACGAGACGTCGTGCCCGCGCGGCTTGCCCGCGCCCTGGGCCGGCAGCTCCGCGAGCAGGGTGCCGCCGATGGTCAGTGCGGCGACGGACGTGAGCGCGGCGACGCGGTGCCGACGCGGGGACGCGGTGCGGCTGAGAGCCATGGATACCCCCCGAAAGTGACGACGTGCATGACAAATCTCCAGGGAACCCCCAGAGAGTAGCGAGAGATCATCAATTACCCGGCCAAGCTCGGCCAAATAACACCTGAGACCGATCAATGCCCATATGGGGGATGACGGAAGATCGGGCTCCGCACCGGTCCGCGCCCGCTCCGCCGCCCGGCGGCTGGCAGGATGCGCGCCATGACACACCTCCCGGAACTCGACGCGGCATGGCAGGAACTGGTGGCGACCGCCCGCCGGACGGTGGCCGACGGCCTGGTCGTCGGAACCTCGGGCAATGTCTCGGCGCGGGTGGGCGACACCGTGCTCGTCACCCCGACCGGCGTCCCGTACGAGGAGCTCGGCCCGGACGATCTCGTCGCCTTCGGCCTCGACGGCGAGCGGCGGGCCGGCACCCTGAAGCCGACCAGCGAACTCCCCATGCACCTCGCCGTCTACCGGAACACCGATGCCCGCGCCGTCGTGCACACCCACGCCGTGCACGCCACCGCGGTCTCCACGCTCGTGTCCGAGCTCCCGCCCGTGCACTACATGACGGCGGCGCTCGGCGGCCCCGTCCGCGTCGCCCCCTACGCCACGTACGGAACGCGGGAGTTGGCCGAGAACATGCTGCTCGCGCTCGCCGACCGCACGGGCTGCCTGCTGCGGAACCACGGCGCCCTCACATACGGAGCCACCCTCGCCGCCGCCTACGACCGCACCGCCCAACTGGAGTGGATGTGCCGCCTGTGGCTCACCGCCCACTCCGTCCCCGGCCGCACCCCCTCGCTGCTCACCGAAGAGCAGTTGCGCGAGGTGGGGGAGCGCCTTGGCGGGTACGGGCAGCAGGACGCCGGCTGACCGGTACGCGCCGTTCGCGTCACCTGTGGCCGTCGCCCCACTGGCCGGGGCGGGCGCGGGCCCCGACACTGGACGGGTGCGCACCGCCAAAGCGACGGCCGCTGCCGTCACCGCCGCCCTCGGGGCCTCGGCCGCCGCCATCGCCGCCGGCCGCCTGGCCAGCGACGCCGCGCTCAAGGCGCCCGCGGGCCGTCCGCTGCCCACCGAGCCGAGACTCACCGTGCACGCCACCGCCGCGGGCCAGGTCACCCTGACCCGCGACCTGGCCTCGCTGCGCCCCGGCAGGTACGGGCTGCAGGGCGACGGCTACCACGCGGTGGTCGGCCCGGTCGTCGAATCGGCCACGACCTCCGCCGACACCGTCGTACGCCGCCTGGAGCGGGTCACCCACGGCACCCTGGAACCCGGCGCCAAGGCCTGGCTCACGCCCCAGGTGCACATCGGCGACCCCAAGGCCGCGCTCGGCCTCGACCACGCCGACGTCGACGTGCCCGGCGAACTCGGCGCGCTGCCCGCCTGGTTCCTGCCCGGCTCCCGCGACACGTGGGTGATCGCCGTGCACGGACTCGGCACCACCCGCGAACACCCCATGAACCTCATGGAGTTCCTGCACCACCACCAGTTCCCGGTGCTCGACCTTGCCTACCGCGGCGACCTCGGCGCGCCCCGCTCGCCCGACGGCCTGAACCACCTCGGCGAGACGGAGTGGCGCGACCTGGACGCGGCGATCCGCTACGCCGTGCGCTACGGCGCCCGCGACGTCATCGTGCTCGGCTGGTCGACGGGCGCCGCGATGGCCCTGCACGCGGCGGCCCACTCGGCGCTGCGCGACCGGATCAAAGGCCTGGTCCTCGACTCGCCAGTGCTCGGCTGGGAGGTCACGCTGCGCGCCCTGGCCCGCGCCCGCCGCACCCCGGGCCCGCTGCTCCCGCTCGCGGTCCGCGCCGCCCAGGGCCGCACGGGCCTGACCGGCGACCGCCTCTCGGAGGCCGCGGACCCGCGCACCCTCAAGGTCCCCACGCTGCTGATCCACGGCCCCGGTGACGAGGTGTCCCCGTGGGTGCTCTCCCGCCGCCTGGCGGACCGCCGCCCGGACCTCGTCACCCTCCACGAGGTGGACGAGGCCCCGCACAACGCGATGTGGAACGCGGACGCGAAGGGCTACGAGGAGGCGCTGCGACGGTTCCTGACGCCGTTGATGTAACGGCAGTACAGGGCCCCCGTTTGGGAATTGGCAGGGTCAACCGGGAGACTGCCCTTCGTGACGTCCCGTACCCCGCGCGACTCCCGGCTCCGACTCGTCAGCCCGCGCCGCCAGCCCCTGGCCGCCCCGACCCCGCGGCCGGTCGCCGCACGCCGCCCGGCGCCCCGCCCGCCCGAGGGCACTCCACCCCCCGCGGTACTCGCCCACGACGCGCGCCGCGGCCTCGCCGACGCCGTCCGTGTGGCCCGCTGGGCCGACTCGGAGATCGGCCCGGGCAACGACGTGGCCGCCCGCGACGGCAAGGGGACGCTCTCCGACGCGACGGCCCTGCGCGCCGCCGACGACCTGGGGATGACGGTCGATCAGGTCCGCGCGCACTGGGACACCGCCCGCCTCGCGGGACTCGTCGAGGTGCACGGAGCCAGCGCCCGCCCCGGCTGGCGGCTGCGCGCCTGGGACCGCGACGACACCGCCGTGCTGCGCGGCTGGGTCGCCCTGTTCGACGCCTGGTCGCTCGTCCACCCGGCCCCGGACGGGGTCGGCCCCGCCGCGGTGGCCGAGGTCGTCGAGGCGGTCCCGCAACTGCTGAGCTTCCTGCAGCTGATGGCGGACCGGGTCGCCGTCGCCCAGCTCCTCGACCTCCTCGACCAGCGCGTCACGGAACTGCGCACCGAACGCTGCGAGATCCCCTTCGTCCCGCCCGTCACCCGCCGCCCCCCTTCAGACGAGTCGCCGCGCGACGCACCTGTCGATTCCGAACCGACTCCGCCGCAGGACACCCCGCTCCTCCCGCTGCTCGACTGGTCCCTGCGCGGCCTCGCCGCCGTCGGCGCGCTCACGTACGAGAAAGGGCACGCCACCCTCACCCCGCTGGGCAGCTGGGCGGTGTGGGTGAAGCTGGAGCAGATCTGCGTCGCCGCCCAGTCCCCGGCGGGGAACATCGAGGTGTCCGCCGAGGACATGCTGCGCGGCTGCGCCCGCCTGCGCCCCAAAGCGGCGCGCGACGAGTACCGGGCCTGGCTCGCCGCCCGCGACATCGGCACCGCCGTCACCGACCTCCTCGACGCCGCGCGCGGCGAGGACGCCCTGCTGCGCGGACTCGCCTTCGAGGCGCTGCGCGTCGTCGGCGCCCCCGCCGAGCCCGAGGTCCGCCGCGCCGCCGACGACCCGCACCTGCGCCCCTACGCCCTGCTGTGGCTCGCCGAGTACGAGGGCGCCGACCCCGAGGACGTGCACACGGTCCTCAGCCGCGAGGAGGCGACCTGGCTGTGGGTGGACACCGCCGCCGCCGTCGCCGACCACGGCGAAGCCCCCCTCCTCGTACGGCACTTGGAGGCCGCGGTGCAGCCGACGGTGCCCGCGCTGATCGACGAGGTGCGCGCCGTCGGGCATCCGCGCACGGTGCAGGTGCTCGTCGCGCTCGCCGCCGCGCACCCCGACCCGGCGCTCGCGAAGGCGGTCCGCAGGGCGGCCTTCCAGGTGCACACCGGCGGGGCGTAGGAGGTCAGTGGCCCGGGCTCACCGGAAGGTGTTGCACTGGGCCATGTCGCCGCTCTCGAAGCCCCGGTAGAACCACTGCTGGCGCTGGGCGGCCGAGCCGTGCGTCCACGTCTCCGGCGTCACCCGGCCCTGGTACCGCTCCTGGATCCGGTCGTCGCCGACCGCCGCGGCGGCGTCCAGGCCGTCGCGGATGTCCGCGTCGGTCAGGCTCGTGATCAGCGGCCTGCCGGTGGACTCGGTGGGCGTGCGCGTCGCGTGCCGCGCCCACACGCCTCCGTAGCAGTCCGCCTGCAGCTCGACCTTGACCGCGTTGCTGTTCTCGCCTGTGCGCCCGTCCTGGGCGCGGGTCAGCGTGCCCATCAGGTTCTGCACGTGGTGCCCGTACTCGTGCGCCACGACGTACGCCTGCGCGAAGGGCCCGCCGCTCGAACCGAACTTCGTGCGCAGCTCGTCGAAGAAGCCGAGGTCGAGATAGACCCGCCGGTCGCCGGGGCAGTAGAACGGCCCGACCGACGAGGTCGCCGAGCCGCAGGCGGTGGCGACCTGGTTGGTGAAGAACACCGTAGAGGCGGGCGTGTACGCGGCGCTCCTGCGCCCGAACTCGGCGCCCCAGAAGTCCTGCACGCTGTTGACCACGGCGACGGTCCTGCAGTCCTGCCTGCTGTTCGCGTCCGAGCCCGTCCGGCACTGCTCCTGGACCTGCGCCTCGCTGGACATCTGCGCCGCCGGGGCGCCGGTGGTCGCGTCGGAGAGCCCGAACTGGTCCGTGCCGAAGAGCAGCCCCAGGACGAGCGCGATCACCCCCACGAGGCCACCGCCCATGGTGGCCCTCCCGCCGGGAAGCCGGCTGCCGCGCGCGTCCTGGACCTCAGAGGTGTCCAGACGCGCGTCGTCGTCGAACTGCATGCGCACCGCCTTCTCGCCGGGCATCGACCCCCTCATCCTGTTACGTCCCTGGTCAGCGCGGCCGGATCCGAGGGCCGAACGGGGGACGCGGACGCCTGGGAAAAGCGCTTGCACGTCACCGGTAAACTGGTTCGTATGACGTTCCTTCTCTGGGTGCATTAGCGGCGCTGATTGGCCCCCGCCCTGTCAACCAGCCGTTAATCCTGTCCTGGAGTACCTCCCTTGATCACCGCATCGGGCATCGAACTGCGCGCCGGCGCGCGCATCCTCATCGAGAACGCCTCCTTCCGTGTCGCCAAGGGCGACCGCATCGGCCTCGTAGGCCGCAACGGCGCGGGCAAGACGACCCTCACGAAGTGCCTGGCGGGCGAGGGCCAGCCGGCCGGCGGCACCATCTCGCGCTCCGGCGAGGTCGGCTACCTGCCGCAGGATCCGCGCACCGGCGACCTCGACGTGCTGGCCCGCGACCGCATCCTCTCCGCCCGCGGCCTCGACGTCCTGATGCGCAAGATGCGCGAGAACGAGCAGCGCATCGCGAACGGCTCGGGCGCCACGCAGGCCAAGGCCCTGCGGCAGTACGAGCGCCAGGAGACGGAGTTCCTCACCAAGGGCGGGTACGCCGCGGAGGCCGAGGCCGCCACCATCGCCGCCGCCCTGAACCTCCCCGACCGCGTGCTCGGCCAGCCCCTGCACACGCTCTCCGGCGGTCAGCGGCGCCGTATCGAGCTGGCCCGCATCCTCTTCTCGGACGCGGACACGCTGCTCCTCGACGAGCCGACGAACCACCTCGACGCGGACTCGATCATCTGGCTGCGCGACTACCTGAAGACGTACAACGGCGGCTTCATCGTGATCTCCCACGACGTCGAACTGGTCGAGACGGTCGTCAACAAGGTCTTCTACCTGGACGCCAACCGCTCCCAGATCGACGTCTACAACATGGGCTGGAAGCTCTACCAGCAGCAGCGCGAGGCGGACGAGAAGCGCCGCAAGCGCGAGCGGCAGAACGCCGAGAAGAAGGCCGCGACGCTGAACGCGCAGGCCGACAAGATGCGCGCCAAGGCGACCAAGACCGTCGCCGCGCAGAACATGGCCAAGCGCGCCGACAAGCTCCTCGCCGGCCTCGAAGAGGTCCGGCAGTCCGACAAGGTCGCCAAGCTGCGCTTCCCCGAGCCCTCGCCGTGCGGCAAGACGCCGCTCATGGCCGAGGGCCTGTCGAAGTCCTACGGCTCCCTGGAGATCTTCACGGACGTCGACCTGGCCATCGACAAGGGCTCGCGCGTGGTCATCCTCGGCCTCAACGGTGCGGGCAAGACGACCCTGCTCAAGCTCCTCGGCGGCGCCGAGAAGCCCGACACGGGCCAGGTCATCGAGGGTCACGGCCTCAAGCTCGGCTACTACGCGCAGGAGCACGAGACCCTCGACCCGGAGCGCACGGTCCTGGAGAACATGCGCTCCGCCGCGCCCGACCTGGACCTGATCCAGGTGCGCAAGACGCTCGGCTCGTTCCTGTTCTCCGGCGACGACGTCGACAAGCCGGCCGGGGTGCTCTCCGGCGGCGAGAAGACCCGTCTGGCGCTCGCCACGCTCGTCGTGTCGTCCGCGAACGTGCTGCTCCTCGACGAGCCCACGAACAACCTCGACCCGGCCAGCCGCGAGGAGATCCTCGGCGCGCTGCGCACGTACAAGGGTGCCGTCGTCCTCGTCACGCACGACGAGGGCGCCGTGGACGCCCTCCAGCCGGAGCGGATCATTCTGCTTCCGGACGGAATCGAGGACCTGTGGGGCCAGACGTACGCGGATCTCGTGGCTCTCGCGTGATCCGAACGGTGGCCGGTCGGTGATCCACTCGTAGATCACCGACTGATCCACTGCTTGATCCACTGACTGATCCACTCCATCTGGATCATTCGGCCGATCCGTGATCCTTCATCTGGGTGAGATCGCCTCGTACCCAGGTGTGTCGTGCACGGAATTCGGGGCCGCGTCGTCCATGGCGCCCTTGCGGCGCCTGGCCCGTGGCTGACCTGGCGCTTCTTTCGCGCGGGCGCATTCGAGGGCCGTGAAACCCCGCCGGAATTCCGGATTCCACTCGTGTGGATCCCCGTCGAGCCCGGAATTGGGGGTCTATGGACCTTGCCGAATGGGTGGCCAGGAACGCCGCAAGGGGTGATCATGGGAAATCCAGAGCGCACTTCCCATGAGGAGGCACGGGTGGCCGAGACTCTGAAGAAGGGCAGCCGGGTAACCGGCGCCGCGCGCGACAAGCTCGCGGCAGACCTGAAGAAGAAGTACGACTCCGGTGCGAGCATTCGGGCATTGGCCGAGGAGACCGGTCGCTCGTATGGTTTCGTCCACCGGATGCTGAGCGAATCCGGGGTCACGCTGCGCGGTCGCGGCGGGGCCACGCGAGGCAAGAAGGCCGCGTCGGCCTGACCCTCGCGGGGCTCGCTCGGCTCACTGGGTCCAACTGACCACCCGGTCGGTCCGCTGTCCGGCCGGGTGGTTACTGTGCAGTCACTTACGTCTCGTACGACTACGTGCCGTACGGCTGCGCAGACCCGGAGGCCCAGATGAATCTGCCCGCACCGCTGCTCGACAAGGACGGCGTCCGGCTCACCGTCGACGATGCGATCGCCACGGTCAGCCTGACCAACCCGGACAAGCGCAATGTCCAGAGTCCCGCGCTGTGGCGGGCGTTGGGCGAGGCCGGGCGTGCTCTGCCGGGGTCCGTGCGGGTGGTCGTGGTGCGCGGTGAGGGCAAGTCCTTCTCCGCGGGCCTCGACCGTCAGGCCTTCACGCCCGAGGGTTTCGACGGCGAGCCGTCCTTCATCGATCTGGCGCGCGGTGACGACGACGTCCTCGACTCGACGATCGCCGAGTACCAGGACGCGTTCACCTGGCTGCGGCGCAGCGACATCCTGACCGTCGCCGCGGTGCAGGGGCATGCCATCGGGGCGGGGTTCCAGCTGGCCCTCTCCTGCGATCTGCGCGTCGTCGCCGACGACGTGCAGTTCGCCATGCGCGAGACCAGCCTCGGCCTGGTGCCGGACCTGACGGGCACGCACCCGCTCGTCTCGCTGGTCGGCTACGCGCGCGCCCTCGAAATCTGCGTCACCGGCCGCTACGTCCACGCCGACGAGGCCGTACGCAGCGGACTGGCCAATGTGTCCGTACCGGCCGACGAGCTGGCGGACGCCACCCAGGACCTGGTCGCGGCCCTCGTCGCCGCGCCCCGCGACGCCGTCATCGAGACGAAGGCGCTGCTCCAGGGCGTCACTGGCCGCACCCTCGACGAGCAGCGCGCCGCGGAACGCGCCGCCCAGGGCCGCCGTCTGCGCGACCTCGCCGGTATCGGCGACTGAGCGCCCGGCGGGCGGCGGACTACCCGCCGATCTCCGTGACCAGCACCGCCACGGTCGGCTCGCCCGGGACCGCCCGCGCCACGGCCGCCCGCACGGCCCCGGTCACCTTGATCGCGCGCACCTCCGCCGCCACCGCCAACTCCACCCGCACGTGCCGGCGGGGGAGCGCCGCCCCGCCGGGCCGCTCCTCGATGTGGACCGCGCGCCCCAGCCCGCCGAGCGCCCCCGTCAGCCGGGTCACCCCCGGCACCCCGAGCGCCGCGGCGGCGGCCCGCTCCGCGTGGGAGGAGGCGGCGGCCGGCTTCGCCGCGGGGGTCGGCTCGTCCGCGGGACCGGGGTCCGTCTCCCGCTCCGCCTCGTCGAGCAGCGCCGTGACCTGGAGATCCACCTCGGTCACCACCAGACCCACCCGCTCGGCGGCCCCCGCGAGCGCCTCCCTCAGCCGATCGGCGGCAACCGGCAGCGGTTCCTGAGCCGTCGCCGCGCAGTCCGCCGTGAGCCGCAGTTCCCCCGGCGGCAGGGCGCTCGGCGGGGCCGGAGTCATGGGCTCCGGCACCGAGTCGGGGTCGGCGAGGACGATCCGCAGCGCGCCGAGGCGCACCCCGTGCACCCCTTGCACCGCACGGCGCAGCGCGGCCGCGGCCGCCGGTTCCGTGACCCACGCGCCGTCCTGCGGTCCCCCGAGCGGCAGCAATCTGCCCAGCCCCAACTGCGTGCGCACTGCCTGTGTCCATCCATCAGCGGTCATTGCCCCAGGCTGCCGCATAGCGAGCGCGCCTTCGCGTAACCCGACTTAATGTGGGCAAAAGAAAGCAGCATCCCACCGAGATCGCACCTCACCGAGGGGACGGCCCGATGAGTGACACCGCGCAGAAGCCGGGCGAGACGCCCGGTCCCGCCGCAGCGAAGACCAATGTGACCAAGCGGGGCGGCGGCGACCCCGCAGGCCGGGGGCGTACCACCATCGCCGACGGCGTCGTCGAGAAGATCGCGGGCCTCGCGGCGCGCGACGTCGACGGCGTGCACGCCATGGGCAGCGGCCTGTCCCGCACGTTCGGCGCGGTGCGCGACCGGGTCCCCGGTGGCGCCAAGTCCGTGTCGCGCGGCGTGAAGGCCGAGGTCGGCGAGGTACAGACGGCGCTCGATCTGGAGATCGTCGTCGAGTACGGCGTGTCGATCGCGGACACCGCGCGCGCCGTGCGGGAGAACGTGATCGTCGCCGTCGAGCGCATGACCGGGCTCGAGGTCGTCGAGGTCAACATCGCCGTCAGCGACGTGAAGCTGCCGGACGAGGAGGACGAGGAGCCGGAGTCCCGGCTCCAGTGAGATCCGTCGGCACAGCCACGGGCTTCCCTAGGAGGAGCGCACGATGAATCTGGCCGTGGTCGGCATGATCGCCGGCATGGCCCTCGGATTCGCCGGATACTTCGGCGGCTTCGGGGCCTTCCTGCTGGTGGCGGCGCTCGGCGCCATCGGCTTCGTCGCGGGCCGGTTCCTGGAAGGGGACCTGGAAGTCGGCGAGTTCTTCCGTTCGCGCGGCGATCGGCGGGGGTGACCGATGGCGGCACAGGTCGCGCCGGCCGAGCGCGGCGCGACCCGGATCGCCGACCGGGTCGTCGCGAAGATCGCCGCGCACGCGGCACGAGAGGCACTGACGCGGATCCCCGAGGACGGGGCGGCGCCCAATGCCACGGTCACCGTGCGGCACGACAGCGCGCGGGTCCGGATCAGCCTTGAGCTGGAGTACCCGACGGACATCGGCCGCGAGTGCGGCGCGGTGCGTCGTCAAGTTTCCCGGCGGGTAAGGGAGTTGGCGGGAATGGAGGTGCCCGAGGTGGCCGTCCAGGTCGAGCGTCTGCACTCGGCGCACACCCGTGGCACGGACCGGGGGAGGATCCGATGAGTGAACCCACCCGGCCGATTCCGGTGGTCGAGCGGGACGGCAGCACGCTCGACCAGTCGGCGTCCGCCGCCTCGTACGAACCGCACCCCACGCTGGAGAGCGAGCCGAAGGCGAGCCGCTTCTGGTCGGGGCGGCGGGTCCCCGCGGCCCTCGTGGCCCTGGCGATCCTGGCCGCCGCGGGGCTGCTGCTCTACGACGTCGCCGCGGTGCGGGCGGGCCGCGAGTCGATGCAGTGGCGGCAGACGCTCGCGGACGAGCTCTCCACGCGCCCCCTCGACGACACCGCCGTGCTCGTCGGCGCGGGCGTCGCCGCCGCGCTCGGCCTCTGGCTGATCGTGCTCGCGGTGACGCCGGGGCTGCGCGCGCTGCTGCCGATGCGCCGCACCCACCCCGAGGTCCGCGCGGTGCTGCACCGGGACGCCGCGGCGATGGTGCTGCGCGACCGGGCCATGGAGGTGTCGGGCGTGCAGTCCGTACGGGTGCGTATGAAGCGCTCCAAGGTGGACGTGCGGGCGCTCTCGCACTTCCGTGAACTCGACGACGTACGGGCCGACTTGGACGCCACGCTCGGCGAGGGGATCAAGGAACTGGGGCTCGGCAAGGCGCCGGGCCTGTCCGTGCGGGTCGCGCGGCCGGGGAAGAAGGGGTGAGCGGCGTGCTCAGGACCGTCAACCGGATCGTGCTCGGGCTGCTGGGACTCGTCCTCGTGCTCGGCGGCGGCTCGGTGCTCGCCGTGGGGCTCGGGGCGGACCCGCCGTCGTGGTGGATCCACGACGGCCCGCACGACGTGCTGGTCAGCGACGCCGACCGGGCGCGCTGGCACGACGAGGGCTGGTTCTGGCCGACGGTGATCGCGGTGCTCGGCGTCGTCGTGCTGCTCGCCCTGTGGTGGCTGGTGGCCCAGCTGCGGCGCCGCAGGCTCGCCGAGGTGCTGGTCGACAGCGGCGACGGCGAGGGGGCGCTGCTGCGTGGCCGGGCCCTGGAGAACGTCCTCGTGAGCGGCGCGGAGTCGCTGGACGGGGTCGACCGGGCCGGCGTCCGGCTGACCGGCCGCCGCTCCACCCCGCAGGCCCGCGCGACCCTCACCCTGGAGTCGCACGCTGTCCCCGGCGAGGCCCTGCGCCTGCTGAGCCAGGACTCCCTGAAGCAGGCGAGGGAGTCCGCGGGTCTTGCGGAGCTGCCGACGGAGGTCCGGCTGCGGGCGGTCAAGCACCGGGCGGAGCGCGTCAGCTGAGCGCCCGCCCGGCCGTCAGAATCCGTGCCGGAATCCCCCGTCCACCGGCAGCATCACACCCGTGAGGTAGGACGCGGCGGGGGACAGGAAGAACGCCGCGGTCCGGCCGAACTCCTCAGGGGTCCCGTACCGCCGCAGCGGGATACGGGACTCCTGCGCCGTGCGCGCCGCCTCCGGGTCCGCGGCCAGCCCGTCCAGCTCGCGCACGCGGTCCGTGTCGATGCGCGCCGGGAGCAGCCCGACCACGCGGATGCCGCGCGGCCCCAACTCGTTCGCCAGGGACTTCGCGAAACCGGCGAGCCCGGGGCGCAGCCCGTTCGAGATCGTGAGGCCGGGGATCGGCTCGTGCACGGAGCCGGACAGCACGAACCCGATGACGCCGCCCTCCTCCAGCTGCTCCGCCGCGGCCCGCGCGAGCCGCACCGCCCCGAGGAACACGGACTCGAACGCGGCCGTCCACTGCTCGTCCGTGTTGTCGGCGACGAAGCCGGGCGCGGGCCCGCCGACGCTCACCAGAATCCCGTCGAAGGCACCGAACTGCTCGCGGGCCGCACCGATCAGGCGCTCGGCGACGTCCGGGTCGGCGTTGTCGGCGGCGACGCCGTACGCGTTCGGGCCGAGCTCGGCCGCCGCCTCCTTGGCCTTCTGCTCGTCGCGCCCGCTGATGACGACCTTCGCGCCGTCGGCGACCAGCTCGCGCGCGGCCGCGTTGCCGAGGCCCCGCGTCGCGCCGGTGACTACGTACACACGGTTCTTCAGTCCAAGATCCATGGCCCTATCCTCCCCCTCCCGCGTCCGCCGTGCCGAACAGGGTCAGCGCCGTGCCCACCAGGCCGATGTGGCTGAACGCCTGCGGGAAGTTGCCGAGCTGCCGGCCCGCCACGGGGTCGTACTCCTCGGCGAGCAGCCCCACGTCGTTGCGGAGCGCCACGAGCCGTTCGAACAGCTCGCGCGCCTCCTTCGTGCGCCCCGTCATGTGCAGCGCGTCCGCGAGCCAGAACGAGCAGACCAGGAACGCGCTCTCCTGCCCTGGCAGCCCGTCCACGCCGGCCCCGTCGGAGCTGTAGCGACGCAGCAGACCCTCGTACGACAGTTCGTCGCGGACCGCGTCGACCGTCCCGATCACGCGCGGGTCGTCCGGTGGCAGGAAGCCGACGCGGGGGATCAGCAGCAGGGCCGCGTCCAGTTCGGACGAGCCGTAGAACTGGGTGAACGTGCCGCGCTCCGCGTCGAAGCCGCGCTCGCACACATCCCGGTGGACGTCGTCGCGCAGCTTGCGCAGCCGGTCGAGGTCGCCGGGCAGGCTCGGGTCGTCCTCCATGGCGCGCACGGCGCGGTCGGCGGCGACCCACACCATCACCTTCGAGTGCACGAAGTGCCGGCGTGGACCGCGTACCTCCCACAGCCCTTCGTCGGGCTCGCGCCACGCCTCGTGGAGGAAGTCGAGCAGTGCCAACTGGAGTCGCCAGGAGTGCGGTTGGGCCTTCAGGCCCGCGCGGCGGGCGAGCGCGAGGGAGTCGACGACCTCGCCGTACACGTCCAGCTGGAGCTGGTGCGCGGCGTCGTTGCCCGCGCGCACGGGACGGGAGGCGCGGTATCCGCTCAGCCAGCCGAGCTCCTGCTCGGGAAGGCGCCGCTCACCCGCGAGGCCGTACATGATCTGCAGGTCCGCCGGATCGCCCGCGGCGGCCCGCAGCAGCCAGTCGCGCCAGGCCTCGGCCTCGTCGAGATAGCCGGCCGAGAGCAGCGCGCCGAGCGTCAGGGTCGAATCGCGCAGCCAGCAGTACCGGTAGTCCCAGTTCCGTACGCCGCCGATCTCCTCGGGGAGCGAGGAGGTGGGGGCGGCCACGATGCCGCCGGTCGGCGCGTAGATGAGGGTCTTGAGGGTGAGCAGGGAGCGGAGCACGGCTTCCCTGTGCGGGCCTTCGTAGGTGCAGTGGTCCGTCCAGGCCCGCCAGTCCTCCAGGCTGTGCCGCAGCGATTCGTGCGGGTCGATCAGCGGCGGGCGCCGCTCGTGCGAGGGGTGCCAGGTCAGGACGAAGGCGACCGTCTCGCCCTCCTCGACCGTGAACTCCGAGTGGGTGCCGAAGTCCTCGCCCCACGTGTGCACGGGCGGTTCGCTGCGCAGCCATGCCGAGTCCGGGCCCGCGACGGCGACCCGGTGCCCGTCGGAGCGGCGCATCCACGGCACGACGGAGCCGTAGTCGAAGCGCAGGCGCAGTGTGCCGCGCATCGTGACGCGGCCGCTGAGGCCCTCGACGATGCGGACGACGTCCGGGGCCTTGTCGCGCTGCGGCATGAAGTCGGTGACGCGGACGCCGCCGTCCGGGGTCTGCCACTCGGTGTCGAGCACGAGGGAGCCGGGGCGGTACGCGCGCGTGGTGCAGTCTTTCGCTCCTGTGGGGGCGATCCGCCAGTGGCCGTTCTCTTCGCCGCCGAGCAGCGCGGCGAAACAGGCGGGGGAGTCGAACCGGGGCAGGCACAGCCAGTCGATCGACCCGTCCCTGCCGACGAGAGCGGCGGTCTGGTGGTCACCGATGAGGGCGTAGTCCTCGATATGTGGGCGCACACGCCATGGGTTCCCCGTCAGAGGCGTGGTGCTGCACGTCGATTTCCGCGCGTGCGGCGGCGCCGCGTGTTGCGGGTCGTGTATCGCGGGCCGTGTATCGCGTGCTGCGGGTCGTGCGCCGTGTACCGGTCAGCCGACGGCGGCCGGCGTCCCGGCCTCTTCCGTGGGCGTTTCTTCCTTGCGGCGCCGCTCCCGCAGCTCACGCCGCACCAGCACCACCCAGCCCACGGGCACCGCGGCGGCGAACAGCCACCACTGGATGGCGTACGCGTAGTTCAGCGCGGAGTCCTCCTTGCCGGGGGCTCCGACCAGCTCGGGCGTGCCGCCCTTCGGGTTGGGCGCGGTCTGGGCGACGTACCCGCCGAGCACCGTCTTCCCGAGCCGCTCCGCCTGCTCCTTGCTGTTGATCAGCATGATCTGCCGCTCGGGCAGGTCCTTGAGGTCCTTGATGCCGCTGGCCTCGGTCGTCTCGTTCGGCATCAGCCGGCCGGTGACCGTGGTCTCGCCGCGCGGCGGGGCGGGGACCTTCGGGAAGGAGGTCTGGGCGCCGGGCGCCGGGATCCAGCCGCGGTTGACCAACAGGACCTTGCCGTCGTTCAGGACGAACGGGGTCAGGACGTGGAAGCCGACCTCTTCGTTGGAGTTGACGCGGCGCCGCACCACGACCTCGTCGTCGGTGTCGTAGCGGCCCTTCGCGGTGACCGAGCGGTACCGCTCGTGGCTGTTGACGACGTGTCCGGGGGACGCCAGGTCCTCCACGGGCACGGACTTCGCGTTGAGCGCGTTCGTGACCAGCTGGTTCCTGGCGTCGCGCTCGTGGTAGCGGTCCATCTGCCAGATGCCCAGCCGGATCATCGTGGGGATGAGGACGAGGGCGACCAGGGTGAGGATCACCCACTGCCGGGTCAACAGGAAGCGGTACACCCCATGACCGTACAGCGGGGGGCATGGGGTGCTTTCAGTGGGGTGCGCCCGATTGCGGCGGGCGTGTGCCGAAGGGTTCAGACGTTGTCGACGATGCCCACCTTCCCCTCCGCGCGGGAGCAGTGCGCCCCGCAGAACCAGTGCCCGTCGACCTCGACGCCCTGCCCGATGATGCGGCACCGGCAGTGCTCGCAGATCGGCGCCATACGGTGGATGGCGCAGCTGAAGCAGTCGAAGACGTGCACCGCGCCCTGCGCGTGCACCTCGAAGGACATGCCGTAGTCGTTTCCGCAGACCTCACAACGTGCCATGCGCCACAGGGTGGGTGTCCGGGCGGTGCCGGGGCGAGCGGTGGCGGGGCGAGTCGCCCCGCGTTCACCCGTCTGCCCCTCCTGCGAGGAGTCCGCGGAGGCGGGGATGCCCGTCCTGCTTGGCGTCCGCGAAGGCGGGGTGCCCGTCCTACTTGGCGTCCGCCGGGGTCACGTCCTGCAACAGCTGCCCGAACGCCGCCTCGTCGACGACCGGCGTGCCGAACTGCTTCGCCTTCACGGCCTTCGACGTGTACGAGTCCGGGTCATTGGTCACCAGGAGGCTGGTGAGCCGGGACAGGCTCGTCGCCACATGGAGGCCCGCGTCGATCGCCCGGTCCTCCAGGAGCTCACGGTCGACCGACGTGTCCCCGGAGAACGCCACCCGCATGCCCTGCTTGAGCGGTTTGTCCGGCTCGTAGCGGCCGGGGTTCGGATACGGGCAGGCGGGGCGCTTGCGGGAGGCGCGCCAGGTGCCACCGCCACCTCCCCGGTAGGAGGAGGAGCCGGGCTGCCGCGGCACCGAGGCCTCCGACCACTCGGTGAGCGGGCGGCATTCGAGCAGCGGCAGCCGCACGTTCCCCGCCGCCGCCGTGCGCAGGCTCGGGCGGAATGCCTCCGCGAGCACGCGCGCGTCGTCCAGCGCGTTGTGCGCGTGCTCCTGTACGACGCCGAAGTGTGCCGCGAGGGACTCCAGCTTGTGGTTGGGCAGCGGCAGGCCCAGCTCCTTGGAGAGCGCGATGGTGCACAGGCGCTGGCGGACCGGGGCGGTGCGCTCCGCGCGCGCGTACTCGCGAGCGATCATCGACCAGTCGAACACGGCGTTGTGCGCGACCAGGACGCGGTCGTCGAGGCGGGCGGCGAACTCCTCGGCGATGTCCGAGAACAGCGGGGCGGTCGTCAGCACGTCCGTCGTCAGGCCGTGGATCCACACGGGGCCGGGGTCGCGCTGCGGGTTGACCAGCGTGTACCAGTGGTCCTCGACATCGCCCCGCGCATCCAGGCGGTAGACGGCGGCGGAGATGATCCGGTCGTCCCGGGACAGGCCGGTGGTCTCCACGTCGACGACCGCGTATCCCTTCGGATACGCGGCCGGCCAGGAGGCTGCGGACGCTGCGGTCGGATGGTCTTCGAGCATGGTCCCAGAGGATACGGGCCGGGACTGACACTCCCGTCGGCGCCTGCCCCGCGAGCCGTGTCGCGGATCACGTCGCGGCTCAAGTGGGCGGGTCCAGGAGCGATTTCACCAGGGCGCGTACGGATGTGGTGAAGATCCGCTCCGGGTCGGCGGGCGCGGCGAGCGCGCGGGCGAGCACCCGGTCCTCCTCCGCGGTGCGCGCGCCCCACAGTTCCTCCTCGCGCGGGTGCTGGGCCGGAGCGCGCTCCCGGTTCCGCTCGACGAGGACGTGGCCGACGACCTGGAAGAGGACCGCGCGCACGGCCTCGGCGGCGGGCGCCCCGCGCAGCCCGGCGGCGTGCACCTCGTGCACCAGGGCCTGCTGCGCGGGCAGGAACATCCGCTCGGTGAGCCCGCGTTCGTGGACCATCGCGATCAGGTGCGGGTGGGCGCGAAGCCGGCGGCGCAGCGTGCGGGCCACGGAGATGACGCGGTCCTGCGGCGTGGCCCCGCGCGGCCGGAAGCCGCCGAGGTCGGCGACCGTGCGTTCGACGAGGGCGTCTAGCAGGGACTCGCGGTTGCCGACGTGCCAGTAGATCGACGTGACGGCCGTGCCCAGTTCGGCCGCGAGCTTGCGCATGGTGAGCGCCTGCGGGCCGTGCTGCTTGACGAGGTCGGCGGCGACCTCGACGACCTCTTCGCGGGTGAGCGGTGCGCGTGCGGTCACTTTGCGCCTCCCCGTCCCTGTCCTGTGCACATGTCTTTACCCTTCATCGCCTCCGGTGTAACTGTGTTACAGGCGCCTCGCGGAACGACCGCACGACTGACCGCACGACCGAACGACCCCCATCACGTCTCGTTCGAAGGGTGGTACGACATGGCACGCGTACGGTACGGAGCGCGCAGTGAGGCGGAGATCGCCGCTTCGCGCTCGGCGAGCAGCAAGCTTCCCGACATCTGGTCGACCGGAGTGGTCGCGGTGTGGGAGTCCGACCCGGATGCGGTGGCCGCGGTGCTTCCGCCGCCGCTGAAGCCCACCGGACGGCCCCTGGTGCGGGCCAACATCAGCAAGGTCGACCTGCCGGGCTATCCGCTGGGCGCGGGCTCGGTGGCCGTCGCGGCCGAGCACGGAGGAGTGGAGGGCTGGTATCCGCTCGTCATGCCGATGACCCACGAGCGGGCGCTGATCGGCGGGCGCGAGGTCTTCGGCGAACCGAAGAAACTGGGCGAGGTCACCGTCGAGCGCGAAGGGCTCGTCGTGACGGCGGCGCTCGCGCGGCACGGCATCGCCTTCGTGGAGGTGCGCGGCGCCGTCAGCGAGAGCCTGCCGCTGCCCGAGCCCTCCCAGAAGACGGACTTCTACTTCAAGTTCCTTCCCGGCGTGGACGGTTCGGGCTTCGACGCGGAGCCGGTGCTCGTGCACTGCCTGCGCAACGAGAAGGTCAGGAAGCTGGAGCGGATCACCGGGGACGTCGTCCTTCGGGAGTCCATGTTCGACCCGGTGGCCGACCTTCCGGTGCGGACCCTGGTGGAGATCACCATCGGCGAGAAGACCACCGACCAGAAGGGCAAGGTCGTCGAGCGGGTCAGCGCGCAGGCCCTGCTGCCGTACATCCATCAGCGCTACGACGATCCGCAGCAGATCCACGACGGGCCGCCCGAGGGGAGCGCCTGACATGGAGCTGCGCGAGGGACAGGTCGCCGTCGTCACGGGCGCGGCGAGCGGGATCGGTCTTGCCATGGCGCGGCGGTTCGCGGCGGACGGCCTGAAGGTCGTGCTCGCGGACGTCGAGAAGGGCGCGTTGGAGAGCGCCGCCGAGGAACTGCGGCGCACCGGCGCGACCGTGCACGCGCGCGTGGTCGACGTCGGCGAGCGCGAGCAGGTCATGGACCTGGCGGCGGACACGTACGAGACGTTCGGTGCCTGCCATGTGCTGTGCAACAACGCGGGCGTCGGCTCGGGCGCCGAGGGCCGCATGTGGCAGCACGAACCGAACGACTGGAAATGGGCGTTCAACGTCAATGTGTGGGGCGTCTTCCACGGCATCCAGGCCTTCGTGCCGCGCATGATCGAGGGCGGCGAGCCGGGCCACATCGTCAACACGTCCTCCGGGGACGGCGGCATCGCGCCCCTGCCGACGGCGTCCGTGTACGCGGTGACGAAGGCGGCCGTCGTGACCATGACGGAGTCGCTGTACGCGCATCTGAAGGCGGAGCACGCGCGCGTGGGCGCGTCCGTCCTCTTCCCCGGCCCCCACATGCTGCGCACCGGGCTGTGGGAGTCGCACCGCAACCGGCCCGACCGGTTCGCCAAGGAGCGGCCGCGCAAGACGCCGTACCGCAGCCTCGACCAGTGGGAGGCCGCCATGAAGGAGGCCGGCAAGGAGATCGCGTTCACGCCCGTCGAGGAGGTCGCCGACTTCGTCGCCGAGGGCATCGCGGCGGACCGGTTCTGGATCCTTCCGCCGAGCGAGCACAGCGACCGGCAGATCCGGGCGCGGTCCCGATCGATGCTGGACCGGGCGAACCCGGCGTACCTGGAGAGCTTCATTCTCGACTGAGGAGGGACGCACCATGAGCAACCAGGACCCCTACCTGATCATCTCCTCCGACTGCCACGCCGGCCTTCCCACCGAGGAGTACCGGCCCTACCTGGACAGCCGTTTCCATCGCGAGTTCGACGCGTTCCTCGGCGAGCGGGACAAGCGCCGCGAGGAGGCGACCCGGCTCGGCATCCGCAACGACGCGTTCGCCGAGAAGTGGTTCCACGACAACGAGGAGGGCCTGCGCGGCGGTTGGGACTCCGCGCAGCGCCTCAAGGAGCTCGACGGCGACGGGGTGGCCGCCGAGGTCGTCTTCCCCGACGCGGACGCCGTGGACAGCCAGACGGCGGCGCCCTTCGGCGTCGGGCTCGGGCTCTCCGGCGACCAGGACCCCGAGCTCGGCATGGCGGGCGCGCAGGCCCACAACCGCTGGCTCGCCGAGTTCGTCTCCCAGAACCCCGAACGGCACTGCGGCGTCGCCCTGTTGCCGGTCACCGCCGACCCGGACAAGGTCGTCGCGGAGATCCACCGCGCCAAGGAGTCGGGGCTCGGCGCCCTGATGATCCCGTCCATGTGGGTCGACCAGGACCCGTACCACGCGCGCCGCTACGACCCCGTGTGGGCGGCGGCAGCCGAGTGCGAGATGCCCGTGGTGACGCACTCCGGGGCGGCGCCGCGCCACGAGTACGGCGACCATCTGGGCATCTACGTCAGTGAAGTGACGTGGTGGCCCGCCCGGCCCCTGTGGTTCCTGCTCTGGTCGGGTGCCTTCGAGCGGCATCCGGGGCTGAAGTTCGGCGTCGCCGAGTCCGGCTGCTGGTGGCTGCCGAACCTGCTGTGGTTCATGGACCGCCTCTACCTCGGCGCGCACGGCGGCAAGAAGCTGTCCCCGTTCGCCGAGCTGAAGCGCTCCCCGGCGGAGTACCTGGACCGGCAGGTCTTCGTCTGCGCCACCAATACCAAGCGCCGCGAACTCGCCCAGCGCTACGAGATCGGCGTCGACAACATCCTGTGGGGCAGCGACTTCCCGCACCCCGAAGGGACCTGGCCGGACACGCGCGCGTGGTTGAGGAAGACCTTCCACGACATCCCGGTCTCCGAGACCCGGCGGATGCTCGGCCTGTCCGCCGCCGAGGTGTTCGGCTTCGACACCGCGAAGCTGGCGCCGCTCGCCGCCCGCATCGGACCGACCCCGGCCGACCTCGGTCAGGACGCCGACCAGAGCGCCGTGGAGGCGTCCTGGGCGCGCTCGCGCGAGGTGGGGCGGCACTGGCTGACGGAGAACGACTTCCCGCACATCGGGGTGACGCCATGACGACACAGGGCGAGCGCTACACCGTCATCTCGGCCGACTGCCACGCTGGCGCCGATCTCCTCGACTACAAGCCGTACTTGGAGGCGCGGCACCACGACGCGTTCGACACCTGGGCCGCCGGCTATGTGAACCCCTACGCGGACCTGCTCGCCGACACCGCCGACCGGAACTGGAACTCCGACCGGCGCGTCGCGGAGCTGGAGCAGGACGGCATCGTCGCCGAGGTCGTCTTCCCGAACACCATCCCGCCGTTCTTCCCGTCCGCCTCGCTGATGGCGCCCGCGCCCACCCGCGAGGAGTTCGAGCAGCGCTGGGCGGGGCTGCGCGCCCACAACCGGTGGCTCGCGGACTTCTGCGCCGCCGCCCCCGGCCGCAGGGCGGGCGTCTTCCAGATCCTCCTCAACGACGTCGACGAGGCCGTCAAGGAGATCCGCTGGGCGGCCGGAGCGGGCCTGAAGGGCGGCCTGTTGCTGCCCGGCACGCCGCCGGGCTCCGGACTGCCCGAGCTGTACTCCTCGACGTACGACCCGATCTGGCGGACCTGCGCCGAACTCGGCGTCCCGGTCAACCACCACGCGGGCTCCGCGTCCCCGCCGCTCGGCGAGGAACCGGCCGCCCGTGCGGTGTTCATGGTCGAGACGACGTGGTTCTCGCACCGCGCCCTGTGGCACCTCGTGTTCGGAGGGGCCTTCCGTAAGCACCCCGACCTCAGGCTCGTCCTCACGGAGCAGGGCTCGGGCTGGATCCCCGGCGTCCTGGACATGCTGGACTACTACCACGCGCGCCTGGTCAGGGCGGCCACCAAGGCGAACACGGCCGAGGCCAAGTTCGGTGCCGGGCTCGCCGATTCGATGGGCAAGGGGCCCTCCACGGTGTGGCGCGAGAACTGCTACGTAGGCGCGAGTTTCATGCGCCCCCACGAAGTGCCGTTGCGGGACCGGATCGGCCTCGACAAGATCATGTGGGGCAGCGACTACCCGCACGACGAGGGGACGCACCCGTACACGCGCGAGGGCCTGCGCATCGCCTACGCGGGGCTCCCGAAGGACGAGATCGCCGCGATGGTCGGCGGCAACGCGGCCCGGGTCTACGGCTTCGACCTCGGCCTCCTCGACCCCATCGCGGCCCGCGTGGGCCCCACGGTCGCGGAGATCGACGAGCCGCTGAAGGAGCCGCCCGCCGACGCGACCAGCCCGGTGTTCGCACCGGGGGCGTCGGTACGGGTGTGGTGACGCCGGCGGGTGTCACGCTCTTCGCGTTGATGTCGCGGGTGTCATGCTCACCGCGTGACGGAATCCGCAGTGCAATCCACCCATGACGAATCCCACGGCGGCGCGCTCGGCTCGCGGCTCAACTGGCTGCGCGCCGCCGTGCTCGGCGCCAACGACGGCGTGGTCTCCACCGCGGGACTCGTCGTCGGCGTCGCGGGCGCCACCGACGACCGCTCCGCGCTGCTCACGGCCGGGCTCGCCGGGCTGCTCGCCGGATCGATGTCCATGGCGGCCGGCGAGTACGTCTCCGTGTCCACGCAGCGCGACTCCGAGAAGGCGGCCATCGCCATGGAGAAGCGCGAGCTGAAGGAGCAGCCGGACGCCGAACTGAAGGAGCTCACCGACCTGTTGGAGGAGCGCGGGCTCAGCCGGGAGGTGGCCCGCGAGGCCGCGGTGCAGCTCACCGAGCGGGACGCGCTGCGCGCCCACGCGCGCGTGGAGCTAGGCATCGACCCCGACGACCTCACCAACCCGTGGCACGCCGCCTGGGCCAGCTTCCTCGCCTTCACGGCGGGCGCCCTGCTGCCGCTGCTCGCCATCGTCCTGCCGCCCTCCGCGTGGCGGCTGCCCGTCACGGTCGGCTCCGTGCTGGTGGCGCTGGCCTTCACCGGCTACAGCAGCGCCCGGATGGGCGGCGCGGCGGTGCGGCCCGCGGTGTGGCGCAACGTGGGCGGGGGAGCGCTCGCGATGGCCGTCACGTATGCGGCGGGATCTTTGTTGGGAGCCGCCGGAGTCTGACCCCCTACCGGCGGTAATACTTGTCGGTAACTACCTATAGCCGGGGGCAGTGCGGGGCGCTTACGGTGCACGCATGCCGTCCTCGAACCTGCCCGACGCCGTGCTGTGGTCGATCCCCGCCTTCGTGCTGCTCACGATCGTGGAGATCGTCAGCGTCCGGATCCACCCCGACGAGGATGCCGCCGGCTACGAGACCAAGGACGCGGCGACCAGCGTCACCATGGGGCTCGGAAGCCTGGTCTTCGACTTCCTGTGGAAGATCCCGATCGTCGCGATCTACACGGCGGTCTACGAACTGACGCCGCTGCGCGTGCCCGTCCTGTGGTGGACGATCCCGCTGATGCTGCTCGGGCAGGACTTCTTCTACTACTGGTCGCACCGCGGGCACCACGTGATCCGCATCCTGTGGGCGTGCCACGTGGTGCACCACTCCAGCCGCAGGTTCAACCTCACCACGGCGCTGCGGCAGCCCTGGACGAGCCTGACCGTGTGGCCGTTCTACGTGCCGCTCATCGCGCTCGGCGTGCACCCCGCGGCGCTCGCGTTCTGCTCGTCGGTCAACCTCGTGTACCAGTTCTGGATCCACACGGAGCGCATCGACAAGATGTGGCGGCCGTTCGAGTTCGTCTTCAACACGCCCTCCCACCACCGCGTCCACCACGCCTCCCAAGGCGGCTACCTGGACCGGAACTTCGGCGGGATCCTCATCCTGTGGGACCGGCTCTTCGGGTCGTGGGTGGCGGAGGTCGAGCGCCCCGAGTTCGGGCTCACCAAGAACATCGCGACGTACAACCCGCTGCGCGTCGCCACCCACGAGTACGCCGCCATCGCCAAGGACCTCAGGGCGGCAGCCAGTTGGCGCGAGCGGGCCGGGAGGGTCTTCCGGGGGCCGGGGTGGCAGCCGGAGCCCGCCGGGGCCCCGAACGCCCCGCAGAAGGTCACGGAGGGGGCCGCGTGAGGCCCTCCGCGCCGGTGTGGCGCGCGCTGTTCCTCGGCGCCTGCGCCGCCGACCTCGTCGCGCTGCTCCTGGGCGCGGACGGCGCGCACGTCGTCCTCAAGCCGCTGCTCATGCCGCTGCTCGCGGCCTACGTGATCGCCTGCCGCGGCCCCCGGCTGCTGTGCGTGGCCCTGCTGTTCGGGTGGTGCGGCGACGTGCTGCTCCTGTTCGACCAGGACCTCGTGTTCCTCGCAGGGATGGGCGCCTTCGCCGTCGGGCACGTCTGCTACCTGGTGCTGTTCAAGCGGCACGGGACGGTACGCGCGCGTGGTGCGCTGCTCGGGGCCGCGTACGGCGTCGCGCTCGTCGTGACCGTGGTCGCCCTGTGGCCCGATCTGCCGCCGGACATGCGCGGGCCCGTCGCCGCGTACAGCGTGCTGCTGACCTGCATGGCGTTCGCCTCCTCGCGGCTCGGGGCGGCGGCGGGCGTGGGCGGGGCACTGTTCCTGCTCTCGGACTCCCTCATCGCCACCGGCATCGCCGACTGGCCTGCCCTGCCGCGCCCCGACTTCTGGGTCATGGGCACCTACGTAGCGGCGCAGTACCTGATCGCGTGCGGGGTGCTCGGCGAGCGGGCCGTGCCGTCGCGGGCGTACGGTGAAGGACGCGCCGCGACCCGGCGCATCGCTCACTGACCTGCATCGATTGCGGGACCCGCACAAAGGAACCCCCATGCGCGCCACCACCATCCACGCCCCGTTCGACATGCGCGTGGAGGACGTTCCCGACGCCGCCGTCGCGCGGCCCACGGACGCCGTGGTGCGCGTCCTGCGCGCCTGCATCTGCGGCAGCGACCTGTGGGCCTACCGCGGCGAGGCCGAGCGACAGGCCGGGCAGCGCATCGGGCACGAGTTCCTGGGCGTCGTCGAGGAGACCGGCTCCGAGGTGTCCGTCTTCAAGCGCGGAGACCTGGTCGTCGCGCCCTTCATGTGGTCGGACGGGGTGTGCGACTACTGCCGCGAGGGCCTGACCACGTCGTGCGAGCACGGCGGATTCTGGGGGGCGGTCGGCCACGACGGGGGCCAGGGCGAGGCCGTGCGCGTCCCGTACGCCGACGGCACGCTCGTCGCGCTGCCGGCCGACGCCGCCTCGGACGACCGGCTGCTGGCCGCCCTCCTGACGCTGTCCGACGTGCTGGGCACCGGCCACCACGCGGCGCTCGGCGCGGGCGTGCGCGAGGGCTCGACCGTCGCCGTCGTCGGAGACGGCGCCGTGGGCCTGTGCGGAGTCCTCGCGGCCCACCGGCTCGGCGCCGAGCGGATCATCGCGCTCGGCCGCCACCAGGTGCGTACGGACATCGCGCGCCGCTTCGGTGCCACGGACGTCGTCGCGGAGCGCGGCGAGGCGGCCGTCGCGGCGGTCCGCGAACTCACCGGCGGCCAGGGCGCGCACGCCGTGATCGAGGCGGTCGGCACCGAGCAGTCCATGAACACCGCCGTGAACATCACCCGCGACGGCGGCGCCATCGGCTTCGTCGGTGTCCCGCACGGCAGCGGCACCGGAGTCGACCTGCGCGTCATGTTCGACCGCAACATCGCGCTGCGCGGCGGCGTCGCGCCCGTCCGCACGTACATCCCCGAGCTGCTGCCCGACGTCCTGGACGGGTCCATCGACCCGTCGCCGGTCTTCGACATGACGGTCGACATCGAGGGCGTGCCCGGTGGCTACAAGGCGATGGACGAGCGCGCCGCCCTCAAGGTGATGGTCACCAACTAGGGCTTGTCGTTTGGATCAGGCCGGATCAGGGAGCGGGGCCTGGTGCGTGCGATCGCAAGGCGGAGGAGGGAGGCGACGCGGAGCGTCGTCG